>JAVEXH010000129.1:0-7464 GCA_034004175.1 Spirochaetia bacterium | reverse complement strand
CATGCCATGGGTAGCACCGGACCTGATCATCGAAGTGTTGTCCCCGGGCCTCAGTTTGTCGGCAGAAAAATCGGCGTTGTGATGAGATAAGCATGGCATCCCATGCCAGATGCTTCCATGTACTGGTAGCCAGAAAATCGGACAGCTTGGGTATGGTGTTTTACGTTGACAACACCCCCTGAATAGCTTACTTTTATGCTATGGATATACAAAGCCTTTCGATGGATATGTCGATGCAGAGCGTTCAGGATCAGGCCGGTGCGAAGGTTCTGGGCCTGGCCATGAACGTGGCCAGGGAGCAATCTGCAGCCCTGGCCAAACTTATGGATACCTCAAGCCTTGCAACAGTCAGCGACCCAGCCCTCGGTTCGAATATCAACCTTCTGGCCTGACACGGTCGACTCATATCCTGCCTTCACCCATAACATAGGCTGTAATCAGCAGCACTATAGTTCGTAATCACCAGGTATATGGTTCGTGGTCACCAGGTATAGTAGCCGTTTTCACAAGCTATATGGGTGGCATCACCTTGTGTTGTCGAAGAAAACTCCTGGGACTTGTCCAGGTGTGTTTGTTCTTATCAGAATCGGCAAACCACAGTTTCAATCCTCGGTAATCGTTCATAGGCAAGGGGGATAGCCCTGCGACCCTTTTTGTTTTGGGCGCTGAGGGATTTGCCCTACAGCCCTCGACATCCTGTCTCGGGCTTCCGGGCCGCCTCGTTCGCTGTCGCGCCCATCCATGGGCGCTTTTCGCCGCATTCGCGGCGCGCTCACTCGGTTCAAATCCCTCAGCACCCCTCAAATAAGAACGAGGCCGTCCGGTAGGACGACCTCGTTCTTATGGGCGCTGAGGGATTTGGTCTTTGGTCGCATGCATCCTGCATGCTCCCGGCGACCCGCCTCGGCACTTCTCGGCGCATCCATGCGCCTCGGGCTCGCCTTCGCTCGCCGCAGTGCCTCGGTTCAAATCCCTCAGCGCCTTCCAAATACAAAAAGAGTCGCCCCGGTAGGGACGACTCTTTTTGTTTTGGGCGCTGAGGGATTTGAACCCCCGACATCCTGGGTGTAAACCAGGCGCTCTGACCAGCTGAGCTAAGCGCCCGTGGGCGGCACGTTACCATATTCATGGTGAACAGGTCAAGTCGAGGGGGTGACGGGTATTTCGGTGACAGGTGCGGCGATATCGTGGTAGAATGGCCCATGTTCAAAGAAGGAGGTGCCATGAAACTTGCGTGTGTGGGCAATGCGCTGGTCGATGTCATCGCCTTCGTCGAGACGGATTTCCCCTCTAAATTTGGCATGTATATAGGTTCAACCTCCCATGTAGACCATAAAAGACTCCAGCCCATACTGGCAGCGCTTCCCGGTCCTGCTATCAGCGCTGGTGGTGGTGCTGCAAATACAGCCAGGACTTTTGTGAATCTTGGATACGAGGCAGCCTTTGCTGGCTGTGTTGGCCAGGATGCTTTTGCCGTTCGCTATGCCACTGATCTCCGTGGCGGGGGTGTGGATGTTTCCTTGCAACACTGCGTCGAGCCTACTGGTGTATTCTGTGCCTTGATTGCCCCTGATGGCAGGCGCTCTGTGGTGGTCAGCCCTTCAGCTGCCCTCAGCTTCAGGCCTGAGGCTGTTCCGGAAAGCTTTTTCAACAGGAATTCGGTTCTGTATCTGGATGGTTTTCTTGCCGGGGTTCCTGGTGCTCTTGAAGTCCTTGCCAGCCGGGCACGGGCTGTGGGTATGAAGATAGCCCTTGATGTTGCCGGACACGGCATAGCCACGGCGTTCCGCGAACGGTTCATGGCTATGATCCAGGATTATTGCGACTGGGTCTTCATGAACGAAGACGAATTTCTGGCGGTAACCGGTGAGAGCATGGACAGTGGACTGATCAATTTTTCCGCCAGTGTGTCGGGTACGGTGGTGGTGAAGCTGGCGGAAGCCGGGGCTGTGTGTGCCCGGCGAGGCATTGTGATCGAGAGTCCGGTCCGGTCCATCCGGGTGACGGACGAGACCGGGGCTGGGGATGCCTTTGCCGCAGGTTTCCTCTCAGCAGCACTTTCCGGGGTCTCCCTGGCCCGCTGCCTGCGTCTGGGCAACCGTGTGGCAGAGCAGGTCATACAGATTCCCGGGGTATCCTTGGGCCCCGAACGGCTCCAGAGGGCCAGCGCGGCTGTTCTCTGAGCGTCAGACTGTGTCGTAGTGGTTAAAATCAAGGATTCCGCCCAAAACCTCATGCAAGTACATTGAAAGCCTTGCCTGAGGGGTCAAAACCTCTGTATTTTATAGCGAAACTCACTGAAAGGACCGCAAACCATGTCTGACAACCAGATAGTTCCGATAGAAATGATGCTGCCCAACAAGATTCCTCTCATTCCACTCAATGGAAAACCGATATTTCCCGGCATATTTACCCCACTCATGCTGGGCAGCCAGGATGACATCCACACGGTTGACGAGGCGATACAGTCCGATGGCATGATTGGCCTGGTCCTGGTAAAGGAAGAGACTGAAAAACCAACCGCCAGCGATCTGCACCAGGTAGGTACGGTGGCCAAGATCGTCAAGCGGATCAACCTTCCTGACGGGTCTGTCAATATTTTCATCTCTACCCTCAAGCGCTTCAAGATAAAGAAGGCCCTGTCCAAGGAGCAGCCGATAGTGGCAGCGGTGGAATACCTGGAGGACCTGGGTGAGGGCACCGACGAGATAAAGGCACTGACCCGGGCGCTGATCTCGGAGATGAAGCAGGTCTCGGAGAACAATCCGCTGTTTTCAGAGGAAATGCGGCTGAATATGATCAACATCGATCATCCGGGCAAGATTGCCGACTTCATTGCCAGCATCCTCAATATAGAAAAGGACGAACAGCAGAAAATCCTTGAGCTTACCGATATCCGTGAGCGCATGGAGCGGGTACTGATATCCATCAAACGCGAGCAGGAACTGCTGAAGATCCAGAAACGCATCCAGCATGAGATAAACGAGAAGATAGAGAAGAGCCAGCGCGACTATTTCCTGCGGGAGGAACTCAAGGCCATCAAGCAGGAACTCGGCCTGCCATCGGATGCCAAGAGTTCCGATCACCAGCGTTTCAAGGAGAAGATCGAGGCCTTCGGCTTCACCGGTGAAGTAAAGGAACTGGTGGAGCAGGAGCTTGAGAAATTCGGCCTGATGGACCCCAATTCCAGCGAGTTCATCGTTACCCGCAACTGGCTGGAACTGATCTGCAACCTGCCCTGGAAGGCAGGGCCGGCCAGGGATTTTGACATGAAGGGTGCACGGGAGATCCTGGAAGGGGATCACTATGGCCTCAAGGATGTGAAGGACCGCATCATCGAATATCTGGCTGTGCGCAAGCTTCGCAAGGACGCAAAGGGATCCATACTCTGCCTGGTCGGCCCGCCCGGCGTTGGCAAGACCAGCGTAGGCAGGTCCATAGCCAGAGCCCTTGGCAAGGAGTTCTTCCGCTTCTCGGTAGGCGGCATGCGCGACGAGGCTGAGATCAAGGGGCATCGCCGTACCTATGTCGGTGCCTTGCCTGGCAAGATCATCCAGGGCCTCAAGATAACCAAGACCCGGGATCCGGTGTTCATGATAGACGAGATCGACAAGATGGGTTCCAGCTTCCAGGGCGACCCGTCCAGCGCCTTGCTGGAGGTTCTTGATCCGGAGCAGAACTTTGCCTTCCGTGACCACTATCTTGATCTGCCCTTCGATGTGTCCAATGTCTTCTTCATCGTGACCGCCAATACCCTTGACAGCATCCCCGGCCCCCTGCGGGACCGCATGGAGATAATCCAGTTGCCAGGCTATGTCGACTCAGAAAAGCTTGAGATTGCCAAGCGTTACCTGATACCCAAGAGTCTGGAGAAGGCCGGCCTTAAAAAGGCCAGGGTAAAATATACCCGCGATGCCCTGACAGCTATTGCCGAGGGCTATGCCCGGGAGGCCGGTGTACGCAACTTCGAGAAGCTGCTTGACAAGATACACCGCAAGATAGCACTGCAGGTGGTGACCGCGGTGGAGGAAAACGAGGAGCCCAGGAAGTTCTCCGTTGACAAACCGTCGCTGGAGAAGTACCTGGGCCAGCCCCGTTTCGACATAGACGAGGTAAAACGGGCTTCCCTGCCAGGCATGACGGTTGGCCTTGCCTGGACCAGCATGGGAGGCGATACCCTTATAATCGAGGCGGTGGCCAATCCCGGTAAAGAAGGATTCAAGCTCACGGGGCAGATGGGTTCGGTGATGCAGGAATCCGCCGGCATAGCCTACACCTGGGTGCGCCACCATGCAGCGGACGCCTACAAGGTGGAAGCCGAGTATTTCGAGAAGCGGCAGATACATCTGCACATTCCCGAGGGTGCCACGCCCAAGGATGGGCCCAGTGCCGGTGTGACCATGGCCACCGCATTGATGTCCCTGGTCCTCGGCAAGACCGTGAAGGACAGGCTGGCCATGACCGGCGAGTTGTCACTGACCGGGCAGGTGATGCCTATAGGCGGTCTGCGTGAGAAGACGGTGGCGGCCAAGCGCAACAAGATACGGGACATCATCATCCCCAAGGCCAACGAGAAGGACCTTGAGGAGATTCCCGAGCATGTGAAGAAGGGCATCACCTTCCACCCGGTTGAGCGCATGGAGGAAGTCCTGGCCATAGCTCTGCCGGGTTAGGGTAGCCAGACCTCTTCGGGCCGGGGTCTGCACAGGAAGTCGTTCATGGCCTCTGTGTAGCCGTAGGCCCCGGTCTGGCCCAGCATGATCAGGTCGCCTCGCTCAAGCGGAGGCAGACTTGCATCGCCCAGCCTGTCCAGGGAGGTGCACAAGGGGCCTGCCAGGGTCTGGGCGACGGCCTCCCCTGTTTTTCCGGGGGCCAGGACCGGAAAGGGCTGGCCGGTGAGCAGGGGCCTGATGAGGTGGTTTATGCCACCTTCCAGGATGGCGAATCGGGTACCACGACTCGGTTTGGTCCTGGTTACCCTGGTCAGGTAGACACCGCAGGGGCCAGCCAGCCAGCGTCCGGGTTCTATCACCAGATCACCCCTGAACCACTGGTTCTCTTCCAGCAATACAGCCAGGCCAGCTCCCAGGGCTTCAACGTCCAGTTCAGCCTCGTCTTCAGAGTAGGGTATGCCAAGACCTCCGCCAAGATCGATCAGATCCAGCGTAAGCCCGAACTCCTGATGCATCTTTTTGCCTATGGCAAGGGTTGACCGGTGGTTCTGCATGAGAGCCAGGTGGTCTTTTTCGTTGCTGGCTGCGAATACCTGGAGTCCTGCCACGCGGACCCGTGGATAGGCCTTGGCCTGGTCCAGGAAGGCACCAAGTTCCTCCTCATCCACCCCGAAAGCCGATGGTCCTGTACCGCCGATGATGCGCGAGCCTTCGCTGATGCCCGCCGCAGGGTGGACCCGCAGGTTTACCTCCAAAGGAGGCAGGGCTGGATCCCGGAAGTCGGTGATGCGTTGAAGATCGTCTACCCCGTCTAATTGGAGCCTGGCACCGGCGGCCAGTGCAGCCTTCATGTCATCGTCGTTCTTGCCAGGTCCGGCAAAGAGGATCTGCTGGTCAGGGTTGGCCGTGCCGGACCCGGCGGCCTCGAGGGCGGCCAGGGACCGTGCCAGTTCGCCATCGGAGGCGCAGTCGAACCAGGCACCCAGGCTGGCAAACCTGGCCAGCAAGGGAGAGCCGGGATTCGCCTTTACGGCATAGGCAAGCCGGCAACGATCAGGCAGGGCAGATCGCAGGCGGCGGTACCTGGCTTCCGCTGCATCCAGCCGGTAGACAAAGCAGGGAGTGCCATAGCGCCTGGCTGTCTCAAGGGCTTCGGAACCGTCAAGGGCAAAAAGACTCATGATTTCCTCCAGAAGGGGGCAAGCCGCTGTATCCCTTCGGTTATTCCGGCGGGGCTGCCGGCATAGCTGACTCTGGCATAGGCCCTGCCTCCTTCACCGAAAGCCAGGCCGGGCACGATGATCACCTTGCCCTCGTCTCGGACACGGAGGCAGAAGGCCATCGGGTCCGCTTCGGCACCTGACGGCAGGGGAAGCCAGTAGTAGAAGGCGCCGGCTGGCTGTAGAGCCTCATGGTCCATGTGGATGGACAAGGCAACCTTGAGTACTTCCCAGCGTTCGCGCACGGCTTGTCTGGCAGCAGGGATGATGGTTGCGGATTCAGCCACCAAGGCCAGGGCGGCTTCCTGGGATGGCCTGGCAGCTGCGGTGGTCATATAATTGTGGATGAGCCTGGCTGGTTCCAGTACGGCAGGATCACCGATGGCCCAGCCCACGCGAAGGCCGGGAGCTCCCCAGGCCTTGCTGGCCGACGACAGGGTTATGCCGTAGTCGGACACATCCCGCAGGCCAACCGGTCGCTGGCCCAGATATAGTTCCCGGTAGACTTCATCGGCTATCAGCAGAATCCCCCGCTCCCGGCAGACCTCGGCAACCTGGCCAAGGGCTTCTGCTGTCGCGCCGCCCCCGCAGGGGTTGCCCGGGTGGTTTATCACCGCTACAGCGGCTGACGGTGTTGAATCCAGGGCGGCGCTGAAGCGGTCCGCATCCAGGGAGCCGCCAGGTCCGAGTGCGTAGGGCACTGCTGCAGCCCCTGCAAGCCGTGCAAGAATGGGGTAGGCCAGGAAACCGGGGTCAGGCACCAGGACCTGGCTGCCCGGGCCTGCCCAGGCCTGGAAGAGGGCAAAAAGTGCACCCTGGCTGCCGGCGGCCACCATCACCTGATCTGCGGTGGTGCTGTAGAACCTGGCCAGTTCGTCGCGCAGTTCCGGCAGGCCGGCATTCGGGCCATAGGAGCAGCCTTGCCTGGACTTCCCGAGTGCCTTGATGGCCGCCTCCGGCAAGGGCCAGGTCGGTTCGCCAAGGCCCAGGGAGATGGCGTCGGCCGGAGCGCCGAGGTTCATCCTGCGGATCGGAGACAGGGTAATGCCGTCGAGCCGGGTAGCCTGCTTCACCGCAGGGCCGCCTCGAGTATGGTGGCTGCGTCGGTATTGGCATCCCGGTACTTCACGATGCACGGAGCATACAGGGACAGACCGCGCATCACCGCCCACTCGCCCCTGGCCGGCCTGGAACCCGGTACCACCACGGCGCCTTCGGGTATCTGGCCGCGGAGCTCCTGCCCCTTCACCAGGTCGAAGATGGTGGTGGACGCGGTGAGTACCACTCCTGGAGCCAGTACCGAGCGCGATTTCATGATAACGCCTTCGAAAAGCCCCGACAGGGCTCCGAGGAAGCAGCCGTCTTCTATGATCACCGGAAGTGCTCCGGCCGGCTCGAGCACGCCACCCACCTGTACACCGGCGGACAAGTGAACCCGCTCACCCACCTGGGCGCAGGAGCCCACCAGGGCATGGCTGTCCACCATGGTTCCAGCTCCTACCCAGGCACCGACGTTCACGAAGCTCGGTGGCATCAGGACCGCACCGGGGCATAGCCGGGAGCCACGGCGT
>JAVEXH010000128.1:0-7494 GCA_034004175.1 Spirochaetia bacterium | reverse complement strand
TCTCGGTGGTAGCCCGGGGTTCATCGGAACCGGTGGTACCCTTCACCGATGCCGAGAACCGCTGGAAGAACCGCCGTGTGGAGGTCATCCTGATCAGGCAGTAGATTACCGCGGCCTGAGGTCTTTTGTCGGCTCTGCCGTCAACGGGTCCTCAGGCCAGTAGTGTTTTGGATACCGTCGTTTCAGTTCAGTCCGCACCGTGGGATAGGTGTTCTTCCAGAAACTGGCCAGGTCATCGGTAACCTGTATCGGGCGGTCGGCCGGCGATAGCAATTCGACCACCAGAGGGCGGCCGCAGATCTGGGGCACCTGAGCCAGGCCAAAGGCTTCCTGTATGCGCATGGCCAACCTGGCTGGCCCGGTTGGCGGGTATACAGGGCGTCGGCGGCGCCCTCCCGGGGTTTCCACAAAGGCAGGGGCTGCACGGTTGAGTGCCCTGAGCGTATCAGGCTCCAGCATGCCCTCCAGCGCATTCAAGAAGGCAGCCTCATCGAGTACCGGATTTTTCATATTCAGATAGGGAGCAAGAGCATCTCCCAACAACAGAACCAAAGCCGCATCAGCCCATGGTTCATCTCCGGAAGATTCTGGCATGCTGGCTTGTCCGGTTACACCAGGCTTGCCCCCCGGACCGGACTTGCCGATCCTACCCAGCCGGGCGGCATAGCGCAGCCTGGCCAGGAAGGCCGTGGACGCCTCGCTCCAGGGCAACCATGACAAGCCTTCCCGGATCAGCCTCTCCCTGACAGACCCGGCAAGAACCTCCCTTCCCGGAGAATCAAGTCGGCGTTCCTTCAGCAGAAAGGCCCCTGCCTTGAGTCGTTCAAAGGCGGCGGCCTTCAGCCCCTTCCATTCCAGCTCGGTCACCCACCCTGAGCCCGGGTCAAGTGCCTTCATGGCCGACTCAGTGGTCACCGCCGCCCCCTGTCGTATCGTGCCAAGTGGATCCCCGGCATTCACATCCAGGGCCAGTATCCAGTCGGATAGGGGCAGTTGTGCCACCGCCCGGGCACGCCGGCCGCTCCTGAACTCCAGGGTACCATCAGGCAGGAGCCTGGCCAGCCTGTCGGGAAAACCAGGAGCCAGCAGGTCGCCCGCCTGCTCCACCGCCTGCCTGGCCAGGGTGGGTTCGAAGTGCCCAAGCCCAAGCCGGTTTGCCAGGCGGCCGGCCTCATCAAGAATGGCCTTGGTGCGCTCGTTGCCGGGACCATCCAGCACCCGCAGCAGGCGGGAGCAGAAATCACCGTCGCCACCGAAATCGTCCGGATCCCGTTCGCCGATGACAGCACTGGCCAGGATTGTAGTGTGGACAGTGGCCTGGTTGCCGGAGGCAGCCGCCTTTCCGGTCTGACCCGGGCCGGCAGTTGCCGACTCTTCCCAACCCGCAGCCAGCACCAAAGCAGCCCCGGGCCGGGGGTCCAACCCCAGGGACAGGACCTTCCTGCCGGCCGCGGTGATGGTTCCTGCGGACAGCCCGTCAGTCAGGCCAAGATCAGCCAGCAGGGCAGCGCCGGCTTTCCAGGCCTGCGGCGGCGGCGGATCCAGCCATTTCAGGTCCTCCGGTTGGCGTATGCCCCGGGCTGCACACTCAAGTACAAGGGTTGCCAGTCCAGAGCGGCTGATCTCGGGACCCCGGGAAGCCGGGAGGCTGGTTTTTTCATCCCAGCAGCGGATGCAGAGGCCCGGACCCAGGCGGCCGGCACGACCCCGCCTCTGTTCGGCTTCCGCCACCGACACCATGCCTGTCTCCAGCCGGTTCAGGCCGCTGCGTGGGTGCCAGCCCATGTAGCGCGACTGGCCTGCATCCACCACAGCCGCCACGCCCGGAACGGTCAGGCTGGTCTCGGCCACATTGGTCGCCAGCACCACCCGCCTGAGCCAGCCCGGTTCCGGGCTTATCAAAGCCCTTTGCTCTTCCAGGGCCATGGAGCCGTGCAGCAGTAGTACCTCGATGGCATCCGACCCATCCGAGCCCTTATGGCTGGCAGAACTACTGCGGCTGCCGGAACTACTGCGGCCGCTGGAACTACTTCGGCCGCCAATACCCCGGTCGGCCAGAAACCCCGCAACCCTGCGGATCTCACGCATACCCGGCAGGAAGGCCAGTACGTCACCTTTGCTGACCTCGAGGGCTGCTTCTATGGCCCTGGCAGCAGTCGCTTCGACATATTCTCCTGGCAGGGGAGGCTGGTAGCGTACTTCAACCGGCCAGGCCCTGCCGGGGGCGCTCATTTCAGGGCAACCAAGATAGGCCGCCACCGTGGCGGTATCCATGGTGGCGGACATCACCAGGATGGACAGATCAGTGCGTGTTTCCCTGGCCTCAAGGGCAAAGGTCAGGGCCAGGTCTGCGGTGGTTGTACGTTCGTGGAACTCGTCGAAGATCACCAGGCCTATATCCTGTGCAAAAGGATCGTCCTGTATCATGCGAAGGAAGACAGCCTGGGTCACAAACTCCACCCGGGTGCGGGGGCCTGCTTTTACCGCCCCCCGGACGCGGTAACCTGCCACGCCACCTGGTTCATCTCCCAGCAAGGCGCTGACCCTGTGTGCCGCTGCAACAGCCGCAAGACGGCGCGGCTGAAGGACAATGATCTTGCCGGGTATACTGGCTGAAGGCAGCTGACTGGCAAGATAGGCTGGCACCGCGGTGGTCTTGCCCGCACCCGTTTCAGCCTGAAGGACAAGAGCCCCTCCATCGGAGAGTGCCGAGGCTATTGCTGGCAGGAGAGGAGCTATGGGCAGGTCGTTCCAGGCTGGTTCCATTGGCCCATTGTGCCTTCTTTGCCTGCCCTTGGCCAAGCAGGGTTTGGCTTCCATTATCGGGCTATTGGGTCGATACTGGGACTATGGAGAACCTGGTAGCTGAAAACCCTGGCATCGGATTGTACTCGGAGACCGGACTCCACGCATCCCTGAAGGCCAGGTATGCAGATGTGCCGGGCGCACGGGTGGAGGTCAGGGTAGCAGGCAGGGTCGTCGATGTGGTGCTGCCCGATGAGTTTGTGGAGATACAGACCCGCAGCCTTGGTTCAATAGCCACCAAGATCATGAGGCTGGCCTGCGTTGGGCCTGTCAGGGTTGTCCATCCCATAGCGGTAAGCACCACCATCAGGCGGATCGACCCCGGCAGCGGAGAGCTTGAGTCCGAGCGCCACAGCAATGCGCGGCGGGACCTGTACAGCGCCTTTGACGAACTGGTGCGCGCCAGCGATCTGGTGGCCTCACCCAATGTACGCCTGGACTTTGTCCTTGTGAAAGTGGTTGAAACCCGCATCAAGGACGGCAGCGGCTCCTGGAGGCGCAGGGGAGACAGGGTCCTGGCCAGGGAACTGGAAGCCATAGTGGAAACCCGCAGCCTGGAAAGCCGGGAAGACTGGCTGGGACTCATACCGTCGACCCTTGATCAACCCTATGACTCCGAAACCCTCGGCTGGGCTCTGGGCATACAGCCGGTACGGGCCAGGAAGATACTGTATACCTACTGCAGGGCTGGGCTCCTGAAGGAAACGGGAATGCGTGGCAGACGCAAACAATATGAAGTGTCACGATGATTAGGGAAAACAGGCTGAAAGGCCTCATCGATGTCCACTGCCACGTGATGACCCTGGCAAGGCCGAGCATAGGCAGCCTGGTGGACAATGCCACCCATCACAGCCTTGACTCGCTGTACAGCCAGGTGGCTGCGCCTGGTTTCATGCTGTTGTCCTTGTTGCACAGGGGTGGATCGGCCATGCGGAACCTGCTTTCGGTGGTGGAGAACGACCCGGCGGGGATGCTGATGCTTATGGAGGACGATCTGGCTGGCCTCTTCGGCGCCCATACCGATCCACCGGTCAAGCCGCTCTTTCCGGGCGTACAGGCCGAGCTGTTCGGTGAACTGTGGGATTCCTGGCTGCTCTGCCCTCAGCTCGTCGACTTTTCTGCTGCCGCTCATGTCCAGTCAGAGGTGTACTACGCCAGGCAGTCACGCAAGCCCCTGATCGAGGCCATACGGGAGATGTTTACTGCCATAGCGGGTTATCGCAGGGAGCGACCGAAAGGGCGCCTGGTGGTCAGGCCCTTCCTGGGCATAGATCCCGGTCCTCTGACCTTGGGGCAGACAGAAGACCTGCTGTACCGTTACCTGGGCTCCTACTCCAGGAAGGAGAAGGCCCAGCTGGCTGCCTTCAGGGCCATGAAAGGCTGGAAGGGCGACCCCCACAAACCGCCACACAACGCCTTCGCAGGCATCAAACTGTATCCGCCCCTGGGCTTTGATCCCTGGCCGGACCCTGCGGAGGCTCGTGACAAGGTCCGGCTGATGTACGGCTTTGCCGAGCGGTCCCGCATTCCCGTAACGGTGCATTGCGATGACGAGGGCTACCGCACCATTCCGCTCAGCCTGTCACACCGGCGCACCGAACCCGACCGCTGGTTCGGGATCCTGGAGGAGTTTCCTGAGCTCATCGTGAACTTTGCCCACTTCGGGCACCGCTACCTGGCTGTCGGGGATGCAAAAGATGCCTGGTCAAGGACTATAATGGAGCTCATGGTCCGTTATCCGGGCGTGTACGCCGACGTGTCCTTTGTGGGAGCGGAACCTGGCTACTGGGAACACCTGGCCCGACTGCTGGACGGACTACCCGGTACTCTGGCAGACTCTGTCCGTCCTCGCCTGATGTTCGGGACCGATTTCTTCCTGTGTCTGGGAAAGTGCCGGTCATATCTTGATTACCTGCGTGGATTTGAGGGATGCTGTCTGGACCGGCAACTGAAACAGGCCATGATACACGACAATCCCCATGGTTTCCTGTTCGGAAACCCGTAGATACACCCTGCTGCATGGAGAGACTTCACGTGACGGATAAAAAGAGTTCGCTGTTCATCCTGTTGTTTGCCCTGGCACATTTCGTTCATCATCTGCTCACCGCCATCCTCATACCCCTGCTGCCCTTCATCCGGGATGGTTTCGGTCTTACCTACACCCAAGCCGGCACCATAGTATCGGCCTTTACCCTGGCCTATGGCTTCGGACAGTTGCCTGCAGGATGGATAGCCGACCGTGTGGGGCCGCGCTATCTTCTGGCGGCGGGTATCTCCGGCGTGGCCGTTACCGGGGCCATGCTTGGCCTGTCGGGCAGTTACGGCGGCATGATCGCCTGTCTGGTGCTCATGGGGCTACTCGGCGGCGGTTACCATCCCTCTGCCTCGCCCCTGATTGCTGCGGCTGTTCCGAAGGAGAATCGCGGCGGTGCCATAGGTATCCATATAGTGGGTGGCAGCCTGAGCCATTTCATTGCTCCTCTGGCGGCGGTATTTCTGGCCGGTGTGCTTGGCTGGCGAGGTGTGTACCTGAGCACCTCTCTGCCTGTCTTCCTGTTCGGCCTGTGGCTGCTTCTATTGATGATACGCAAGGATATCAGGGTCCGGAACACCGGGGCAGCAGATTCCGCTGGTTCAGCAGATTCCACTGGCTCGAAGGAAGCCTCCCCGGGTGAGCCAGTTTCCTTCAGTTCCGATGCCGGAAGCCACACCCACAGGCCCTTGACTGACGTGGTTCTTTTTCTGGTCATGACCGCCTCTGTGGGGTCGGCCCTGGGCGCCAGTATTTCTTTTGTGCCCTTGTACCTGGTGGATAACATCGGTCTGAGCCAGGAAGCCGCTGGTGTTGTATATTCCTTATACTACCTGGCAGGCATGGGTGCAGCTCCTCTTGGTGGCATACTGGCTGACAGACTTGGCCCTGTACGGGTATTCGTGTTTGCTGTGGCCCTGGCCGGCCCTGCCCTCATGGTGATGGGCTTGTTTCCCAACTGGGGTTTCATGGCCTTCATCATGCTGGCCCTGGGTGCCATAGCCTTCACCAGGATGACCTGCTCGGAGATCTTTTTTGTGACCAGTGTGCCGGAAAAGAACCGGTCCACTGTGCTCGGTGTGTATTTTTTTGCCGGCATGGAAGGCAATGGCATAATAACCCCCTTTCTGGGGGCTGCTATCGATGCCTGGGGTTTCAGCTCGACTTTCCTGGGAACCGGTGCCGTGCTCACCACCGTGCTGCTTGTCTGCGCCATCCTTTTCATGATCGTACGCCGGAAGAATGGGCTTCCGGTTCGATTTGCCTGAATTGTCAACCCGGAAACGGCTTGGCAGACCAAGGGCTGGCTCAGAGGAACAGGGGCAGGATCACTGGTTCTGAGGCAGGTTCAGCGGTTGAGCCAGGCTGCCAGCTTGCCCAGGGCCTCGGGCAGGTTGGCCCTGCCGAAACCGATGCGGAAGCGGGCAGGGTCGGCCTGGTAATATTTCCCGGGCAGCAGCAACACCCCTGCCTCGGTCACCAGGCGCTCAGCCAGGTGTTCGGCATCGCTGCCGTCGGCCAGACGCGGGAAAGCCACCGATGAACCTTCCGGGGGCGTCCAGGTGGCAAAATCGCTGCGCTCGGCGAAGAAACGGTCCAGCAGCAGCAGATTGTGCTCCACGATGTCGCGGTTCCTGGCCACTATCCTGTCCATGTTGCGGATAGCCAGTTCAGCCAGCACCTCGCTGGGGCCGGAAGAACAGATGGAGTTGTAGTCCTTGACCTGGGCCACTGCGTCCAGCAGGTCTGCCCGCTGCGATGCCAGCCAGCCTATCCGCAGACCGGCCAGACCGGAATGCTTGCTCAGCACATCCAAGGCCACACCGTTCTCGTAGGCCTCGCAGACCGAAGGCAAGAGGCGGGCAGGATCCCGCTCCAGGCGGCGGTACACTTCGTCCACCAGCAGGACAGCACCGGTGCTCCTGGCGTAGGCTACCACCGCCTCGAACTCCTGGCGGGTCAGCAGGGCACCGGTCGGATTGTGGGGCATATTCAGCACTATCAGCCTGGCCTTGCCGCCTGACAAACCGGGCAGTTCATCCGGATCAAGGGTCCAGCGCAGACCTCCCTTTGAGGATGGAACTTCACGCAGGTACCAGGGTACTACCTCGCAGCCCAGGGAAGAGGGGATCTCCGCAAGGGACTGGTAACAGGGCCAGTTCACCACCACCTTGTCACCGGGCTGCAGCATAGCCAGGCAGAGGTTCAGGATGCCTTCCTCCGCTCCGGCGTGCACAAAGACCCCAGCAGCACTCAGCCCAGCCGCAGTCTGTCCACCACCATCAGCCAACCCGGCAACATCCGGCCTCCCTGAACCCGGCCCTGGATACAGGGTGGCTATGGCCTCCCGCAAGGACGGGGCACCCCTGGTCTCGGTGTAACCAAGACGCAGGCCAAGCAGTCTATCCGTGGCGCTCTCGTCCATCGCAAGCAGATCCCGGACCGGCATGGATTCGCAGTCAGACGAGCACAGCAGGTAGCGGGCGCTGAATTCGTGTTTTGCAAAAAACCTCTCAAGGGCAAAGGGTTTTAAGAAGGCCATGGTCGTTCCTTTCAGGCTTCCCGGCTCTCCGGGTGGCGCTCGTCCAGCTCGGCAATGATGCGTTCGTACAGCCCCGTGTCTATCCTGTATTTGTAACGGTAAACCAGGTAGCCTG
>JAVEXH010000127.1:0-7496 GCA_034004175.1 Spirochaetia bacterium | reverse complement strand
TGTGCATGACCGCGACCTGAATTATGTATATGTCAGCAACCAGTATATCGAAGACTACAAAATCAAAGACCCGGACATCATCGGGAAGCATCATTACGAAGTCTTCCCCGATCTGCCCCAGCGATGGCGGGAAGTGCACCAGAGGGCTCTTGCAGGCGAGGTATCCAGTGCCGAAGATGATATCTACGAACGGGACGATGGCAGCATCGAGTGGACCCGTTGGGAATGCAGGCCCTGGTATGAATCCGACAAATCCATCGGCGGCATTATCGTCTATACGGAAGTAATCACCCCACGGAAAATGGCAGAACTTGCCTTGAGAAAAAGCGAGGAGAAATACCGGGCCATCATCCAGGCATTAAAGGAAGGCTTCTGGGCAATTGACTCGGTCGGTAAATTCGTGGATGTCAACGCCGCGTACAGCGCCATGTCAGGCTATTCACGGGAAGAACTTCTGGATATGGGCATCCATGATGTAGAAGCGGTTGAAAATGAGGTGGAGACAAGGAACCGGATATCCAGGATCAAGGCGACGGGTTCCGGAAGCTTTGAGACACGGCATCGGCGCAAGGATGGATCAGTTTTCGCTGTCGCCATAACCACCTATTTCCTGAACAACGAGTTCATATGCTTCTGCCGGAAACTGACAGATGCCAAGCCAACAAAGCAATAATCAAGTAACTAGTTCCTTTGAAATGATGTATGAGAAGGGCCGCATCAGCACTCTGGAAGACCTGAAGCGGGTCTACCGGCTTCTGGCAAAACGCATACATCCGGATATCCTGGGCACCACCACCGCGAATGAACGCTTTGTACGACTGAAAGACGAGTTTGATGTCTGTGCAGCCCGGATAGTCCGGGATGCCATCGGAATCCACCCACTTCGCGCGGACACCCTCTCGATCAAAAGTCATCGGGTCTACAGCAGACGGGACATAATCGAACTCCTCATCGAGATAGAGGCTACGGGCTTCTTCCTGAACGACGGCAGGACCAGGCGGTCCAGGCTGTACCATGACCGTCTGGTACGATTCAACCGGATTCTGGGCACATTGGGAATCGACCAGGTACACGACATCTTCAACATCGAAAAATCCCTTTGCCGCCTGAGGGTAGAGGATGACGATATCTATGAGTCAGTCAAACTGGTCATGTACAACATCGTAGCCTATCATTACGAACCCCGGCGCTTCATCCTGGAATCCACCACCAAGTTGCATGAAGAGATCCAGAATTTCAGCAATCGCGAGGCCTACGCGGAGCTGTATGCATTCATGGGTTGGCTGATAGCCGATATGGCCGCAGGATCGGTATTCGAGGGGGCTACGGTAGGGTGAGGGAATACCACGCTAATTCATTATTTAGCGGCTATCATACCCCTGTCCGGCTACTATGCGGTGAAGAGGACTTGGCTTCCGTCCCTCGGCTTCGTGTCTCGGGACTCCAGCCCGCGGTACCCAGCTTCCGCGCAGGACACTGCGAGTCTCGCGTCCTGCCATGCGCGCTCTTCCTCCCGTTGGTCGGCGCCGGGTACCGTTCAAGTCCTCTTTGCCGCTGGTCCAAAAAACAAGCAGCCCGACCTTTCGGTCGGGCTTGTCTTATTTTTTGTGCGGCGAAGAGGACTTGCCCTCCAGTGCTCGACATCGTGTCTCGCACTTCCGGGCCGCCTCGGTCGCTCGAGGCGCTTCCATGCGCCGCGCCCTCACCTTCGTTCGGGACGCTCCCTCGGTTCAAGTCCTCTTTGCCGCTTATAAACAGAAAAGCCCGACCCAAAGGTCGAGCTTTTCTGTTTTGCGGCGAAGAGGACTTGAACCTCCAAGCCGGTTAGGGCACTAGCACCTCAAGCCGTAAAATGTAATAGATCCCAAACAATCCCGAACCGTCACGAGCAACACAAAGTCTTGTGATACAAGGCATTATTACCCTGTTTGATAGTTCAGGATAGTTCAGGATTCTGTGCCTGTCAAGGATATTTTATTAAAGGGTGTTAAACGGATTAGTCAACGGGTCCTGGTGACCTACACTAGCAGTGGTGGCTAGTGTGCATGCAGAGGGGGTGCAGAAACACCACCTCATGTACTTTCTGTAGTGGTTCGAATAGATACACTACAGCATCTTGTGGATTCATGCTTGACGATTATGATAGCTCGTGATATATTCCGGTTAAGTCTGAATGGGTGGCACCCTATATGCTTCCTTGACAGACGCCCAGGCTCCTTACGGAGTACTGTGCAAAGACCGGCTGTGAACTAGCCCAGGTCCTGGTCGTAAGAGTCGGGCAGTGTAAACCATTTGTGACTTACACTGTCGTCGTGACTCGCCCGTCATACCTAAGCTTATAGGCAGGCATGGAATGTGGTTAAGCGATGACAGAAACTGGTGAACTTTACGCTGAAACGGTCTCGACGTTTTCTGTGTGCCTCTCTTCGCGATTGACCCCAAGGCGACACGGCAGTCGATAGGGTGATAGGCGCTAGTATCTTCAGCCTTCACAGGTGCGCTGACGTTCGTCGCGCGATACCACCAAGAGATGCCACGAACCGCTCGAGGCCACCATGGCTACAACCTCCCCCCGCCTGCTCTCAATGCACGCTGCAGCTGAAATGCTCGGCGTCTCGCAAGTCTCCGTCCAGCGCTGGTGCCTGGACGGAACCCTGCCGTCCGTCAAACTC
Source organism: Spirochaetia bacterium (assembly GCA_034004175.1). GTDB lineage: Bacteria > Spirochaetota > Spirochaetia > Treponematales > UBA12059 > MIBM01. The sequence continues at coordinate 4,824 of JAVEXH010000127.1, read as the reverse complement.
GGGCGCCGCCGGTTGATTCCCTCCGAGGCCCTGGACCGGATCGTCAGCACCACCGAAGCCCTGGCGGTTTCCTGATGGCCGCCGCAACCCGTGAGGGAGCGGCCATGATGGACCGCCTGCTCCCTGAAATCGAAAAGGCCTTTGCCTCAATCCCTGCCTTTGGATCCATCGGCTTCACCGTCCACTTCCACGACTCCGAACCGGTCCGGGTTGAATGGTCCGGGGCTGTCAGCCGCCAGATAAGACCGAAGGCAGGCCGCCCATGAACGAAATTCCACCCCATGCCGACCAGGTGAGTCCGTACCCCAGGGAAATTCTCGAAATCGGAGCCGAGATACTACACGCACTTGCGGAAAGAGCTGCACGTAAGGGCCACACCCGGGAAATGCTGGACTACCTCGCCGCTGAGCGTAAATTGCTCGAGGGAGGGCCGCATGGATGACTACGCCATAGAACATGCAGCCGAGCAATACAAACGGGATCCCAAGACCCAAGAGGAACTGGAAGCCGTGCGCCTGGAAGCCATCGCCGAGGCAGAGCGGAACGCTGCCGCTGACAAGTTCCGCCCCATCCTGGAGAAATACCGCCCGGTATCCATCGAAGCCGAGCGCCTGGCCGAAATGCCAGCCCGGCAATGGTCCATCGAAGGCATGGTGCCCAGGGGTGAAACAACGATCATCGGCGCACGTAAAGGCCTGGGCAAGTCCTGGCTTGCTCTCCAGATCGGCGCTGCCGTTGCGTCCGGGGCACCCTTCCTGGGGCTCCGATCCTTCAAGGGTAGTGTGTTGTACTGGCCTTCCGAGATCGACCGGACCGGGGTACACGAGAGAGCTTCACGCCTGGGAGAGCTCCCGCTTGGATTCGATGTCATGTATGAGCCAGTGCCCAGGGGTGCGGAACTGCTTGCCGTACTGCCCGCGCTGATCCAGGGCTATGGTTATTCGATGATAATCATCGACATGCTGCAGGCCGCGTTGCCCAGGGGCACGGATACCAATGATTACGGCGTAGGTGATTACCTCCTGGACATCCGCCGCGTTGCCTTTGACACCGGCGCTGCCATAATAGGTTCCTGGCACAACGGCAAGGGAGACCAGGCAGACCCAGTCCTGAGCCTTATTGGTTCAACCGGCATCGGGGCGCAATTCGGCAGCATCATCACGATTGACCGTAAGAGAGGCGAGGAAGCCGCCAGGATATTCGTATCCGGGAACCACGCACTGGAGCGCACAATCAAGACCCGGTTCAGTGAAGGATTATTCATTCTGTCCGGTGAAGAGGACGACCCGCCGCGCATACCGCCTGCAGACAAGATCGTACTAGAGGCCGTTCTTGCCCGCCCCGATGGCGTCTATTCAACCACCCTCGCAGGAACCATAAGCAAGGAGCCTGGCGCTGTTCGTGCAGCTCTCTCAAGGCTTGGCAGGCAAGGGCTGGTAGAGAAAAGGGCAAGCCTCTGGTATCCCGTCGAACCGCACCATCCGCACGAAAGCGCACAAGGTTCAACGCTGTTCGCAGGGCAAAACGCAGAGAAAAGCGCACGAACCGCACCGGCCCCTTTAGGGGCCGTGCGCACGTGCGCCTCTCCGATGCCCGAACCGGCTGTCATAGAGCAACCGGCAATTTTCTAAAGGAGTTTGTTATGGCCGACATATTCCAGTTTCAGCATTACTTCGATATTCAACCGCCATCGCCTGATGAGGTTGAGCTTATGACCTTCGAGGAAGCCGCGGCACACGACATCCGCTGCCTGCGCCAGGAGCTTTCCCAAGTCATCCAGGTAGTAAAAAGTCAGAACGATTACAACAAGCACCTAGTAAACGCAGTTCAAAGCCTGGATGAGCGAATCGAAACCACAAACCGGCGCATAGACAACCTGGCCGGTCTCTTCGTGGATGAGATCAGGGAGCTCAGGAACCGGGTCGAAGCCCTAGAGAGCAATAGGGGGAATGGGGGGTGAAATCTTTGGGGCCATCCGCCCATACCCACAACCGCCTATTCAATTTTTTCGCGCGGCCACAATGCGAGGCCACCCAGAGCGGGGTAAATCATTGGTAACATCCAGCATAACCCGCTCAGGGGTCCCCTCTTCACACACCGGAAAAAACAAAGCAAGGGGGTATGAAGAATCATACACTGGTGGTATCTTTTAGTAGACACCCAATACAAGGCTATTTACTGGGGCCTGCCTAAGTTTGCACAGGGGGCAACACCTGGTGCATTGCTGGGAGGCGGCAGGCCCCGGTTTTTATTCATGGATCCCAGGGGAGCGCATGAAGACAAACGATGAAGGCAATATGGACCAGGTTCACTACTTCGAGCCAACCATCGAGGAATCGGCGGGGATCCGTGCCCGCGAAGCCATCCGGAAAGCACTGCCCTGGCTGTTGAAAGTCTTGCGGACAGATGAGCTTGATCGGCTGGACCGCGAGCTTGACGATGCTTTTTCAGGGTTAGGGAAGAGAGGCCATGCTTGCAGAAAACAAAACCAGCTATAAAAAGCGAAATCATACGGCTCTACAACGAGGGCAAGAACCAGGCAGCCATAGCCCTGGCATCCGGCGTCAATCAATCAACCGTGTCCAGGATAATCAAGGCCGCAAAATCTGCCGGGCTTATCCTGGCCAGAGCTGAAAACGATGGACTACGGCATATGTCGGACAAGCAGTTTTCAGAGCTCTACAGCGATCCACGCAATCATTCAATTTTCAGAAAAGAGGCCAGCAAGCGGCAGGACCGCTCCCCTGATGCCGAAGACGCAATACAGCAAGCCTGGGTCAAGATCATGACCATGAAAGACGGCCATAAACGCAGTTTTTACCTCCAGGCCGGTATATGGGCAATCCGCGATTTCTACAGGATCCAGACCCGGCATTGCATAAAACGTTAAAGAGGTGGAGGAACCAAGATGAAACCAGATGTACTTTTTTCCCTGTTCATTGAACGCCTGGCCCGGCTGGGCATCGGGCTTGAATCAGAGGCTGCCATGCAGGCGCTCATGGCTTTTATCGTAACCACGAATGATGAGGACGCCACAAAGGTACTGGCCACTGGAGCCGCCGGGATTGCCACCCTTCCGAAAGACCAGGAAGGCTTTTTCCGGATCGTCAACCCGTGGCGAGGCATCCCTGACATTCTCGCAATAGCGAAGGACTGCGGAGTAATCCACCAGGACTACCCCGTTGGAGTAAGCCACACCAATGACGCGTACTATGCTGCCGAGATTCAGGAACAGGGATGGAGCCCGTACTACAACCACAAGAACGGCTCCACCTGCTCAGATAAAAAGCCGCCACAGGGCGGGGGCTGGGTCGACGAACTGAAAGCCCCGCCCGAAGCCGAGGCGGAATTCCAGAAACGGATAGACGCCACCCTTGCAGCGCTCAAGGCCCGGAAGGGCTGACATCGCATGACGAGCGGAAAGCCAGTGGGATACTGGCCTTCCCAAGGCGGAGGCAGAAGTGCTTGCCTCTGGCGGATTCAGGGCTGTACGGGGGGATCCTGGCCAGGCCATGGCCGTTGTCAGAAGCATTGCTGCTGCCCCGTATAGGGCAGCCTAGACCATAAAACAAGGAGTCCAATATGGATCCTGAACTGTTAGAAGCAATCAACGAACTCCAGAGATCCTGGAAAGACTTCCGCAGGAACACTGACGAGAAGCAGGGTACTCTGGCTGCCGACCTGCTCGCCCTGCAAGCCCAGGTCAACCGCATGAATCTGGGTGGAGCTTTCGGAGCTAGCACCGAAGAGGTCTCCAAGCTCTCGCAGAAGCTGGCAGTTGGCCTCTCAGGCCTTTCGGCTGGCAAGATGATCCGCGGCATGATCACCGGAAAATGGACAGACGCAGACAACGAGTTCCGCGCAATGTCCGAGGGTACGCTGGCCGGCGGAGGGGCTCTTGTCCCTGCCTTGCTGTCAGCTGAGCTGATCGATGCTGCCAGGAATCGCATGGTCCTGAGTGCAGCCGGAGCCAGGGTTGTTTCGATGGACTCGCAATCCTTGGCTTTCCCCAGGGTGGATACTGCCGCTTCGGCTTCATGGGTTGCCGAGAACGCCGCAGCTCCCGAGACCACAATCACCCTCGGAAGCGGAACACTCCGCGCCCGCAAGGTAATCTCCATGATCCGCGCCAGCATGGAGCTGGCTGCCGATGCTCCAAACTTTGCGGCCATGGTCGAGGATCAGCTCACAAAGGCAACCGCGCTGGCATTCGACTATGCTGGGCTGTGTGGATCCGGCGTTGGGGAAAACCCCATGGGCATCGAAACAACCCCAGGTATCGGAACTGCAGACGTCAACGGAGCTATCACCGTAGACCTCTTGCTGGACGCCTACTATGCCCTGCTGGCCGCAAACGTTCCCGAGGACGCCATTACCTGCGTAATGAACACCGGCGTGGCCAAGAATCTGGCAAAACTCAAGTATACCGAGGTCGGCGGAGCTACCAATGCTTACCTTGCCGGCATCACCTGGCCCGAAGCTCTCAAGAAAGTCCGGTTCCTGGTGAGTAACCAGATCCCGAGCGTGTCCTCGAAGGCCACTGTCCTGATGGGCGATTTCAGCCAGCTGTTCATGGGTGTGCGCCTGGGCGGGCAGCTGAACATTTCGAACTCTGCATCAATCGGCGGAGAATCAACTTTCGAGCGGAGCCAGCTCGGAATTTCATACCTGCAGCGCGGTGATTTCATCGTGTCCAGCCCGTCGAGCTTCTACAGCCTGACCAGGGTAAACGCCTAAGCGGCGAAAGGATGGAATATGGATCTTCTCAAGACTGCACGTTTTCACAGGCTGGCCGGTTATGCGGCTGCCGCCCAGACGGATATA
>JAVEXH010000126.1:0-7553 GCA_034004175.1 Spirochaetia bacterium | reverse complement strand
GGTGCTCTTCCCCTGGAAGGGCGCAGTGGGCGTTCCTGATTATCATGCATCATCCTCCGCAAGGAAGTTCATGGCCTTTTCAGGTGTCATGGGTATGTTGAAGAAGGTCGGCTTGCCTGGCCTGGCTGCCTTCAGGGCATCCATCACGGCAAAGTAACCTGCAAGGCCATACATCAGGGGCGGTTCTCCCACGGCCTTTGAATTGGCCACCGCTGTCGGGTTGGGGCGCTCGAAGAACTCCACATCCATCCTGGGCATGAAGTGGCCGTCCGGCAGTTTATAGGTAGACAAGGTGTCCGACAGGAGCCTGCCTGAGTCATCGAACTTCAGTTCTTCGAGGGCTGCCCAGCCTATGCCCTGGGCAAAGGCTCCTTCTATCTGGCCGAGGTCTATGGTATTGTCTATGGGTATGCCGGAATCGTGGACCATGATGGCGTCGTCGAACTGGTAGGTCCCCCTCAGGGTGTCTACCGTGGCGGTTATCACTGCACAGCCGTAGACATGGTAGCGGAAGGGTGAGCCCTTTTCAGCAGCCATGTCGTAGTGCAGGCCGGGTGTGGCGTAGAAGCCATGGGCAGACAGATCGATACGTTGCTCATGGGCGGCCCAGACCACCTCGGCAAAGCTCTGGCCCAGGTCTGTCCACGAAGCCTTCTGCACTCCGAGCTTGCTGGCTGCATACGCGTCCAGACGGTCCCGGATCTCCAGGGCGGCCACCCTGGCAGCCATGCCGTTTATGTCGGCTCCGGTACTGGCGGCGGTGGGCATGGTATTGGCCACCGTGGTGGTCCTGGTGCTCTCCACCCGGATGGCTTCCAGTGGAGCGGCAAGGGTATCAGCCACAATAATGGCCATCTTGCGGGCCACGCCCTGTCCCATCTCGATGGCACCGGTACTGACCCCGACGGAGCCGTCGTTGTACACATGCACAAGGGCACCACCTTGGTTCATCATCAGCTTGGTGAAGCTTATGCCGAAGCAGAGGGGGAAGAAGGCCGCCCCGCGTTTGTGCAGGGTGTTTGTGGCATTGAAGGCTGCAATTTCCTTGCGCAGTTCTGTCCACCGGGCTTTCTCAAGGCACCGGGCCACGGTGGCCTCGGCCCTGGCGTCTACCACGGGCATGCCGTAGTGGAAGGTGTCGCCCTCTTTCAGAAGATTCTTCAGGCGGATTTCGGAAGCGTCCATGCCCAGGGCCTCTGCGGCCTTCTCTATGGCCGACTCTATGACAAAGAAGCCCTGGGGGCCGCCGAAGCCCCTGAAGGCGGTGAAGGGCACCAGATTGGTCCGGCACATGTGGCCGGTTACCTTCACGTTGGGTATGTGGTAGGCCCCGGCGCCGTGGAAGAGGGTGCGGGGGATTATTGCCGGCGACAGGTCCGTCGCGGCTCCGGAGTTCTGGTAGTAGGTGGCCTCGAAGGCCAGGATCTTCCCGTCCGCGGCCACGCCAATTTTGAAGTCTGAAGAATAGGGGTGGCGCTTGCCGGTGCAGACCATGTCGTCCCGGCGGTTCAGGTAGATCTTCACATGTTTGCCCGTCAGGAAGGCACCGAGGGATGCCAGGGCTGCCCAGGGTGCGGCCTGGTCTTCCTTGCCGCCGAAGGCCCCGCCAAGACGCCGGGTTTCCACTTCCACCAGGTTCATGGGGAGCCCGAGCACCCTGGCCACGATCTTCTGCACTCCCGACGGATGCTGGGTCCCGGAGATCATGCGGACTCCGCCGGCGTCGTCCGGCCAGGCTATGGTTCCCTGGGTTTCCAGATACACGTGCTCCTGGCCGCCGGAATCCACCCGGCCTTCAACCACCACCGCGCAGTCCTTGAACGCGGCCTGGGTGTCTCCCATGCGCTGGGTCCGGGGCGACAGTATCACCTGGCCCTTGGCATAGGCCTCCCGGGGGTCGACAATGGCTGGTAGTTCCTCCAGGCCGACTATCGTGACCAGGGCAGCGGCCCGCCTGGCCAGGTTGCGGCTGGAAGCCAGCACCAGGGCAAGTACTTCACCCCGGTAATGCCACTGCCCGTCTGCCAGCATAGGCTCGTCCATTACCGCCGTACCCAGCTGGTTCTCCCCGGGTACGTCGGCGGCAGTGAATACCCGGACAGAGGGATCCAGGGCCAGGGCCCTGGTCGCATCCAGGGACGTGAACCGCCCGTGGGCACAGGGAGAAGGAACCACCGCGCCGTGCAGGAGGCCGGCCGGCTCAGGCATGTCGTCTATGTATACCGTCTTGCCCAGTACGTTCTGTATTGAATCGGGGTTGCGTGTCATTTGAACAGTTCCTCCTCGAGCTTCAGCTGGGGCCAGAGGCGTATGAAGTGGGCCCAGGCAAAGCGCTCCATCAGGCGCCTGCGGTAAGCACTGCTGCCACGCACGTCGCCGATGGGGGCACCGGATTTCATGGCCAGGCTGCCGATTTCCCTGGCCAGGGCGGCTGAAGGCTTTTTGCCTATGAGAGCGGCCTCGATCTCCCGCACCCTGAGGGGCACGGGTGCAATGCCGCCGGCAGCGTAGCGGGCTGCTGTTATGGCCCCGTCCGGACCGAGGGTAAAGGCGGCGGCTGAGTTCACCGTGGCTATGTCCAGCCTGACCCGCTTGGCTGCCTTCTCGAAGTTGAACAACACAGGCCGGGCAGGGATGAGTATGGCTCCTATGCGTTCTCCGGGCTTCAGATCCAGTTTCTTGTAGCCTAAAAAGAACTCAGGAAGATCCACATACCTGATGTTTTCCTTGCCCCCCGGATTTGCGGCGGTTCCGGCAGCCGGCCCCTCAGTACCGGCGGTGCGCAGTTCCAGCCTGGCATCAAGGGCAATCAGTATGGCTGTCATATCCGCTATGGGAGAGGCGTTGGCTATGTTGCCCGCCAGGGTAGCCCGGTTGCGTATGGGAGGGGAGGCTATGTCCCGCTCGAAGCGTTCTATACCAGGGGCGATGGCCTGTACAGCAGGGGAGTTGAAGAAATCCGTGGCGGTTACGCCGGCTCCAAGGCTCACATAGCGCTTTCCGTCCAGTTCCCGGGTGCCAATAGCCCTGGCTTCGGGTTCCGATCCGGTGAAGTACAGGGACAGTCCCTCGTCCGGATCCGGGTTCCGTACGAAGTAGTCGGTGCCACCGCCGATTGACGGCGCGTGGACTGGCGCGTTGGCTGGAGTGGCCGGATTCCCGGTTCCAGCCTGGGTGCCAACCTGGCTGCCGTTCTGGCTGGGTGCCGGGCGGCCGACAGGGGCAGGTGGGTCGCTCATGAGGGCGGCAAGGCTTGGTGGCAACACGCCTCGCTGACTGAGTATCTGCAGGCGGGGAGCAAGGCCTTGTGGTAGCGTTGAAAACTCGTCTGCAAGTCTGGCAGCCGCCCGGCGTATCGACCCGTAACCGGTACAGCGGCACAGATTGCCTTCAACAGCTGTCATGGCCGCCACCGCGTCGATCTTGCTGCCCGAGACCAGATAGGCAGTCAGGGCCAGGATGAAGCCCGGAGAGCAGAAGCCGCACTGGCTGGCTCCATGGTCAAGCATGGCTTCCATCACCGGTGTAAGGCCTGTAGAAGCAAGGCCCTCGATGGTTATGATGTGCCTGCCGTCCAGTTCTCCCATGGCCAGGGTGCAGGAGGTGACAGTCTGCCATTCCACTTGTCCTGCGGCGTCACGGCCGCCGAACATTACCAGGCAGGCTCCACAATCGCCTTCGCGGCAGCCTTCCTTGGTACCTTTGAGGCCAGCCTCGTTGCGTATCCAGTCCAGAGCCAGAGCTTCATCCCTGACGGGCAATTCATACAGGCGTTCGTTCAGCCTGAAGCGGATGGTGCGTTTCATGGGCGTTCCTTTTTTTTCTGGATCAATGGCGGCGTTGGTTGCAGAGCCAGTGGAGCAAAGCGGAGGAGGCCGGAACATCGATTCCGGATAGTGTGCAAGCCATAAGTGTAAATCCCGATTGACCGGGAATCAACGGCAGGGTGTGAGAATCCTGACTGTTTTACAAGGAGGGTGGGGTACCGGGGGCGCCGCCGGATACGGCCGGACCATATCAAGGCCCTCTGAACAGCGGTACCATTTCGAACTTCGCAACGTCGACCAGGCCCTTGTCGGTAATCTTCAGTTCGGGGATCACCGGCAAGGCCATGAAAGACAGGGTCATAAGGGGTGAGTCTCCAGGGACATTTTCTGCAGCAAAATATTTTTCGAATCTGGCAAGGTCTTCAAGTACCGGGCCAGCGGAACGGTCGCTCATCAGGCCGGCTATGGGCAAGGCCAGTTCGGCTACCACTTCATCGCCATCGGTGATGACGAAACCGCCCTTCAGGGCGTTCAGGCGCTTGACGGCCTTGAAGATGGAGACATCGTCCATGCCGGCTACAATCATGTTGTGTGAATCGTGGCTGACGGTTGAACCTATGGCGCCGCGCTTCAGCTTGAGGCCTCTGATGAAGCCCTTGCCGATGTTTCCGGAGCCGGAATGGCGCTCTATCACGAAAATCTTCAGGATATCCCTGTCCGGATCCGAGACACACTCACCGTTCACAGTTTTTGGCCGTGCGGTGCTGGATCCGGTGATGATGGAGCCCGGCCGGGCTTCTATTATGTTCACTTCGCCGCCCTCGTCGGGGATGCGGAAGTCTTTTTCCTCGAGCCACTTCACATTGACCGAATCCCGCAGGGGAGGCACACCGTAGCATTCATTGCCGAAACTGTCGTAGCCTTCCGTGCGGCTGCCGTCTTTGCCTATGAGGATGCCGGATTTGAAGACCAGTTCGGCCCTGAAGTCTGCAGGGTTGCTGAAGGCCACCAGATCAGCCAGATAGCCGGGGGCTATCGCACCGGATCTTCGCAGCCCGTAGTACTGGGCTGCATTGTAGCTGGCCATGCGCAGGGCATCCATGAAAGGAACACCGGCTTCAACGAGTACCCGCACTGCTGCGTCGATATGACCCTCGTTCACAATGTCGTTGGGATGCCGGTCATCGGTGCAGATCATCATGCGCTGGCAGGTGGCTGGATTCATGGCCGGAACCAGGTTCTCAAGATCCCGTGAACCGGATCCCATACGGGCCATGATCCACATGCCCTTGCCTATCTTTTCACGTGCTTCTTCCGCGGTTGTAGCCTCATGGTCGGAGCGTATGCCCGACAGGGTGTATGCTGATAGATCCTTGCCCGACAAGCCGGGTGCATGGCCGTCGATGGCTTTGCCCGCCTCCCAGAAGGCTGAAATCTTGTCAAGGAGTCGTGGGTCACCCGCAAGGACTCCTGGGTAGTTCATCACCTCGCCAAGGCCCAGAACGCGGCCTTCACGCACGAAGGGTGCCAGATCGGAGGCAAACAGGCTTGCGCCGGAGGTATCGAAGTGGGTGGCAGGCACACAGGAAGGGGCCATGAGGTAGACTTCAACCGGAAGACCTTCCGAGGCCTTCAGCATCCATTTGATGCCGTCATGGCCAAGTACGTTTGCTATTTCGTGCGGATCGGCTACGACCGCCACAGTTCCCCGGGGGGAGACTATCCTGGCGTACTCCGCAGGAGCCAGCAGGCTGGATTCGATATGGACGTGCGCATCGACCAAGCCAGGAGCCAGGTAGCGGCCTTCCATGTCCAGGCTGGCTTTGGCTGCCAGTCCATCCCCAATGCCGACAATGTAGCCTTTGTAGATGGAAACGGTGGCACCATCGACAACTGTGCCGCGGAAGAAGTCCACGACCCTACAGTTGAGCAGGTTTATGTCTGAACGCACGGTTCCGCGCGCCGCGTCGATATAGTCGGAAGTTAGCATGTACCGTTTCTTTGCCCGAGGAATCGGGTCTGCCATTCTTGCGCGGAATCTGATCTTTGTCAAATCCCTTTTCACCATTTGACCGGTTTATATGGGAGGACCATGAATTTCCTGCAGATTTTTTCAAAAAAAAGGGCTTGCGTAATTAACAAAGCGAGCGTACCCTCGACCATAATCGACAAAAGTCCGAACCAGGGATCATCGATCCTCGGTCCGGACCGCAATCATCATTCCAAAGGAGGCCGTAAGGTGGAAAAATTCTTCCAGCTGAAAGCGCACAACACGACTGTCAAGATCGAGATCATGGCAGGTATCACAACCTTCATGACCATGGCCTACATCCTCGCGGTAAACCCCGGCATCCTCAGTGCCGCTGGCATGCCGGCGGGCGGGGTGTTCACGGCAACTGCCCTGGCATCCCTGATCGCAACCGTAGTAATGGCCTTGTTCGCCAATCTGCCAATCGCCCTGGCACCTGGCATGGGGCTCAATGCCTTCTTTGCCTTTGCCGTGGTTCTGGGCATGGGCTATTCCTGGCAGCTGGCACTTACCGCCGTGTTCGTGGAAGGTATCATCTTCATCCTGATGTCCTTCTTCAACATCCGTGAAGCCATCGTCAAGTCCATACCCAAGAACATCAAGAATGCCGTTTCAGTGGGTATCGGCCTGTTCATCGCCTTCATCGGCCTCCAGAATGCCGGCATCGTAATAAACAATGATGCGACCTTGGTTGGCCTCGGCGATGTCACTTCCGGTGGCGCCCTTCTTGCTATCATCGGTCTGGTACTGACCGGCGTACTTCTTGCCATGAAGGTCAAGGGTGCCCTGCTCATCGGTATCATTGCCAGCACCATAATCGGTATCCCCATGGGTGTAACCAGCATCCCCAAGGGCTGGAGCCCCTTCAGTGCTCCCGACGCTCCCTTGCTGTTCCAGTTCGATTTCAGCCAGCTCTTCACTGTCGATTTTGTGGTGGTACTCTTCACCTTCCTCTTCGTTGACATCTTCGACACCATCGGCACCCTGGTCGGTGTAACCACCCAGGCCAAGCTGATCGATGCCAAGGGCAACATTCCCAAGGTAAAGCAGGCCCTCATGGCCGATGCCATCGGTACTGTAGCCGGTGCTTGCCTGGGTACCTCCACCGTTACCTCCTACATCGAGAGCGCAGCCGGCGTTGCAGAAGGCGGACGCACTGGTCTTACCTCCCTGACCACCGGTATCCTCTTTGGTCTGGCACTGTTCCTGTCACCGCTCTTCCTGCTGGTACCCGGTGCAGCTACCGCTCCGGCCCTCATCCTGGTCGGCTTCTTCATGCTCAGCCCGGTCAAGGATATCGAGCTCAGTGACCCGACCGAGGCCATCCCTGCCTTCCTGACCATGCTCATGATGCCCCTTGCCTACAGCATAGCCGAGGGCCTCGTATTCGGCATCCTGTCCTACATCTTCCTGAAGGCCATCACCGGCAAGTTCAAGGATATCACCATTGTTACCTGGGTGGTCGGTTTCTTCTTCGTACTGAAGCACCTCATCTGATGTCCATAGGGAGCAGGGCGATTTGCCCGCTCCGATGAACATGAAGAGGCATCCTGATCCGGGGTGCCTCTTTTTTGCGCTTTATAGGTATTGATTCCTGCGGTAGCATTGCATTGCTGGTGTCTCCCGGTGGACGTGTCGATGCACCCGTAGCAGCAGGTGGATCCCGCAATAAAAAAGGCCGTCCGGAAACCCGGACAGCCTCTGATCTCTACATGAACTCAAGCCAGCGCAGCAGTTTTACTCCCCGAACACCGGAT
>JAVEXH010000125.1:0-7571 GCA_034004175.1 Spirochaetia bacterium | reverse complement strand
CGGCGTTCTTATTTCCCTTGGACCGCGCCATGCTTCCTCCGTTCAAGAACCTTGTCCACCAGGCTATAGGCCACAGCCTCTTCGGCGGACATGAAAAAATCACGTTCCATGTCACTGGCCACCTGCTCGGCAGGCTTCCCGGTATGAAGCGCGAAATATTCAACGGTAAGCTTCTTCATCCGCACGATCTCACGGGCCTGGATGCTGATATCCGAAGCCTGTCCCTGTACACCGCCCCAGGGCTGATGTATGAGGATGCGTGCGCTTGGCAAGGAGAAGCGCTTGCCGGCAGAGCCACCGGCCAGCAGCAGGGCCCCCATGCTTGAAGCCTGGCCAAGACAGATGGTCTTCACGTCCGGCTTTATGTGCTGCATGGTATCGTAGATGGCAAGCCCCGCGGTTACAGAACCACCAGGGGTGTTTATGTACAGGTCGATGTCCTTCTCCGGGTCCTGGGATTCAAGGAACAGAAGCTGGGCTACTATCAGGTCGGCTCCCAGATCGCCAATCTCGCCGTCTATGAAGACTATGCGGTCCTTCAGGAGCCTGGAATAGATATCATAGGAGCGTTCCCCGATGCCTGTCTGCTCGATGACGACAGGCACCAGATTGTGCATTTTCTCGGTCATATACTCACCTCTGTGGACTAGATTACTCATTTTCCTTGAACAAGTCCACGAAAGCGACCTTCTTGCCCTTCTTGCTCTTCATTTTGGCCATCAATTCGGCCATGACCTTGTCTTCCTTGATGCGGTCTTTGAGGTATTCCATCATGCCACGGCGCTCGTACTCTGCCTTGACCTCATCCACCGACATGCTGGCTCCTTCGGCCATCCTGGCAAACTCGGCGGCCACTTCTTCATCACTGGCGGTATAGCTGCCCTCGGAGACCAGCTTGTCCAGGATGAGCCTGGTCTTGATGGCTCTTTCAGCATCCGGCCGCCACTCGTCGTACAGGCTCTGCATGGACTTGCCACTCATACCGACGATGTGCTCCAGCTTCTCCTCGCTGTCCAGTCCCATGCGCTGCACCAGATTGCGCTTGCGCATCTCCAGTTCGGCATCGATCATGGAAGGAGGAAGCACCAGGGTCGTCTTCTCGAGAAGGGCATCGACAACGCCCTTCTCGCCGAGGGATTTCAGCCGGTCGGCCAGGCGTTTTTCAAGCTTGGCCTTGAGGTCGGCCTTCAGGTCATCCAGGGTCTTGTACTTCTCTGAAACATCCTGGGCCAGATCGTCGTCAAGCTCGGGCAGCTTCTTCTCTTTGAGTTTGGTAAGACTTACGCTCAGGCGCTTGGTCTGGCCGGCCAGCTCGCTGTATTCAAAATCGGCGGGGAAGGTCTTCTCGATGATCTTCGAGTCCCCTTTTTTCATGCCGATCACCTCGTCATCGAACTTGTAGAGGTTGTGGCCAGAGCCAAGTTCGAACACGAAGTCCTGGCGCTCGGTGCCCTTGATGGCAGCATCGGAGGCGTCAACCTCGGCATAGTCCACCGTGGCAATGTCACCTTTTCGGGCCTTGGCACCATCAGCACGGTCCATGACCAGGGCATTACGTTCCCTGATCTCATCCATCTCGCGGTCTTCGTCGGCCTTGGCAATGGTACAGACAGGCAGTTCCAGCTCGGCACCAGTGACATCGCCAGGTACTACCTCGGGGAAGACATCATATTTTATGGAAAAGGTAAAATCCTTGCCAAGCTCGAAGACCGGCTCGGATTCCACGGAAGGCTGGGCATATGCAAGGGGAACCAGGGTCTCGCCTTCCAGGGCCTTCTCGACGGCGTCTTCCATCAGCTTGGCCATGGCCTCGCTCTTGAGCTGGGGTCCGAACTTGCGCTCCAGAATAGTGGCGGGTACCTTGCCCTTGCGGAAACCGTCCAGCCGGACATTTTTGGCATAATCCTTGATCATGGCATCGTATGATGCCTGGACATCTGCGGCGCCAACAGTGACGCTGAGCCTTGCTGCGGAATTGTCCAGCTTCTCGATGTTCTTGGTTACATTCACGTGAGCTCCCCTTCTCGTCGCCGGCCGCTGCGGCCGCGCGGTACAGTACGATTCGGACAGGAACGTCGCACGGAAGTGCGGCACGCTCCGCCGCGCTCGCCCTGGAAGAAGCGGACAACCAGCCATAGGCCGGGATCACGCCCCGATCCCAAAGGCCGGCGGCAAAAAAAATAGGCGATCCGGGTATCTCCGGACCGCCTTTCGCGTCGAGCGGGAAACGGGAGTCGGACCCGCGACATCCACCTTGGCAAGGTGGCGCTCTACCACTGAGCTATTCCCGCACGTAATTCCTTCGATCGCTTGTTCGCGGTTCCCCATCGAACCATGCGAGAGAAGGGACTTGAACCCTTAAGCCGTAAGGCACCAGATCCTAAGTCTGGCGTGTCTGCCAATTTCACCACTCTCGCCCGTATCCGGGAACCGAAAGGTAGCAAAAACCAGCGTCCTCTGTCAAGAGCTCCGGGTATTTCGCCTGAGCGATTTACCCATCGTCATGAGCCGTGGAGGGATCGAACCTCCGACCCGCAGATTAAGAGTCTGCTGCTCTACCAGCTGAGCTAACGGCCCTCACAACATGTCAGTTACGACGCTGGTGACTATATAAAACTGCCACTTTTTAGTCAATAGCAATACAGGATATCCTGAAATCTATTTGGCACTGTTGCGTCCTGGGTAGAAAGGCGGGTTTCTACTACCAAAGTTGTATGGCGTATCAGAAAAACCAGGTGCTACCCTTCAATCAAGATAAAATCAAAACAAAACCAGGATAAAACATAATACAGAATCAAAAAAATTTAATAGATGTGCCAAGGGGGCTGCCCGGAAATTCATTTCGGGACAGCCCCTCTTCATTTCTCCCATAATTTATTGACAATATCCCGGTAGCATGGATAGATGTAACTTATGACTTAGAGGAGTCACGCATGACAACCGAACAGTGGGAAACCGTCTCCAGCCGGGCCCGGGCCTTGTTGAACTATGGCATGATCAAGGCTGAATGGCTCCAGAAAAGCCGCATAGCCCGGTTCATAGCTGCAGTGCCCTACCTGGCCAGATGCCGGAAAGCGGTAGAAACTTCTCTAGCCCACCTGTTGATCTATCTGGCCTCCCTTGACGAATCGTCAAAAGAGATTTTTTTTCATAAAACGGAAGATGATAGCGACATTTACAATCGATTGACACCTATCCTCAACTTCAATGGCGGTGATGAGGCAACGCTCAACTGCTGCAGGGATCTGCTTGCGCTTTGCATGGTTTCCAACTACCAACGAGACGCGGAATCGGACAGAGCCAAGGGAAAATACAACCCCCTCAACGCTGGAGTCTGGGATGCGCAGTCTCTTATCGGTGACCTCAGTGAATTGATACGTACAAACATCACACCGGAAATCGCTGCCTTCTATACCTTGGATGAAGCGCGCCGGGGATGCTGGCAAGAGTAGGCGGCGGCAATGGAGAGATTGATAGATACGGTACAGAAACGCATAGGCCTCCTGATAAGCCTTGTCGGGCTGACAGTGGTAACAAGCAATTTTTCCAAGCGTTTACTGTTCGGGGATTTTTTCCATGCAGTGAGTGGCTTTACGGTCTGGTCTGTATTCCTTTTCACGGTACCCTTCATCATAAGTGTCTTTTTGGAAAACGGGTTTCTGAAAAAGATACAGATCTTTGCTTTCCTGGCGACCGGCACTCTCAACATAATCGATGCCTTCCAGCAATTCTACGGCCCAGGCCTCTTCCTTGCAGCCTGGCTTCTCATGCGTCATTACGGTTACCTTGAAAAACATGCAAAGATAAAAAACATTGCCATACTGTCGCTTATTACAGCCCTCTCTCAACTTTCTGCCTACTTGCACCGCACCGACGACGAGTATGCAAGCGTCGGACTGTATGCAGGCTTCACTACCCTGATGTACACCTTCTTCCTGGTCAGCTTGCTGGTGATACTCTGGCGGGATATGAGCAGGCAGCAGGAGCTACTCAGGCAGGAAAATTTTTCACTTCAAATGGACTACAACAAGCTGTCCGCCCAGCTTGCGGAACTTGAGGAGAGTAAAAAACCCTTCGACCTGAAGGCACTTGGAATCACCCCTGCCGAGGAACGGGTGATAAAAATCCTGACCATCTACAAGGCTGGCAACCGGGAAATCGCGGAGCGGCTGAACCTGGCGGAATCTACGGTAAAACTTCATATCTACAACATCTGCAACAAGATCGGGGTTGACAACCGCTTTGCCATCATAGACCTGTGCAAATATAATTTTTCCTGAACATATCATAACCAGAAATTCCATTATCAGAATCATCGTGTGCCTGCGGTTGCAACCGTATTCTTGTCCAACTCAGGCTTCAGACTCATCCTATCCTTACCATCGGCGATACAGCGGTTATGATCAGGTTGGTATACGGATCAACCGTCTTCCTCATGTCCTCGTCTACCCTGTCCATGCCGAAGGGCTTGGCGTCCGGTATAGCGATGGAAAAGGTATCCTGTAGCAGGATCTGGACAAAGGCAGGCAAGGCAACACTCGGGACAATGAACAGTGAGAGCACCTGTACCTGAAATTTTTTCATGAAAGGCTCCGATACCTGGCAACGTAGGTATGATAAAATTCAATCACACTTATTGACTATTATGGCTATTCTTAATATTTTGGACTTATAATCAGAAAGGATTTTAATGAACTTTCTACCCACCTCCACTCTTATGAGCAAGATCAGGCTGCTTGTTGCCAGGTCATCCGGAAAAACAGCCGTACTGGAAAATTCCGCAGAAGGTTCCATCGGGCTCGAAAAAATCATGCAGGCAACCCGGACCCCAACCTGGGAATGGAATATTCGTACCGGTGAAATAAAGACCAACGGAGTCTGGCCTGAAATGCTGGGATTTTTCAACGATTCACTGCGTCCCAGTTCAATCGAAACCTGGAAAAGTCTGACCCATGCGATAGATATGGAACAGCTGGAGCAATCCATAGCGGACCACCTTGATGGCACAAAACCCGACTGCCGCTGTGAAGTGCGAATGAGGCACAAGGATGGATACTGGGTCTGGATACTGATAAAAGGCCAGGTCGTGCACTGGACAGCTGAAGGTGACCCCCTCCTCATGGTTGGCACACAGAATGATATCTCGGAACAGAAAACCAGCGAAGGCAAGATGGCTGCCCTGTCAGGGGAAAAGGATCTCCTGCTCAGGGAAGTACACCACCGGATAAAAAACAACATGAACACCATTTCCAGCCTGCTGAGTCTGCAGGCATCCAGAATCGGGCATCAGGAAGCAAGCATGGCACTGAAGGAGGCTCAAGGCCGGATCCGGAGCATGTCCATTCTATATGACAAATTGTACAAATCAGACAATTACAATGATATTCCGGTCCGCAACCACCTTACTGCACTGGTAAGCGAAGTGGTCAAAACCATGCCGGACGCCGACCGGATTCAGGTTACCACCAGGATTGACGACTTTACCTTGGCCGCCGGCACCATACAGTCGGTCAGCCTGATCATGAATGAACTGCTGACAAACAGCCTGAAATATGCATTCCAGGGCAGACCTACCGGCCGGATAGAAATATCGGCAAGCCTGGAAGACGACCGTGTAGTCATAATTGTCCAGGATGATGGCAACGGCGTGCCGGCGACCACAGAAACAGACCTCCAGACTGGTTTTGGCTACTTGCTGATAAGGAGCCTCTGCACACAAATGGATGGAACCCTGACCATAGAATCAGCCGTGCCTCCCTCAGCGGGATCAACCGGGGGTTCCGGGCCAGGCACCAGAGTTTGCATGGCATTCAACAAACAGGAAAAGCCATGATACCCACCAAATCTGCACGGATACTACTGATACTCTTTCTGGTTTCATCCGTCGTCCTGCCCTCCGCAGTGCAAGCGGATGACATGAAAAAGGTCCTGCTGATTCATTCGTACAACGAAGGTTACCCCTGGACAGACGAGATCCATCGGGGCATCCGGGACACCCTGGAAAAGCAAGAATCCGTTGTGCTGAGCATAGATTATCTGGAGGCAAATACATTTGGAACTGCCTCGGATTTTGCCTTGATAGCCGACACCTATACGCGCAAGTACAAAGACAGATCCATGGGTTTTGATGCAATACTGGTTAGTGATGATCCTGCCTTTGATTTCATGCTGCACTACCGCGCAGAACTATTTCCCGGGATTCCCGTAATCTTCTGCGGTGCAAACAATTTTGATGCAGCCAGACTCCGGGGCCAGACAGATATCACCGGAATAAACCAGCAGCAGTCCATTGCAGAGACCATTGATCTAGCCCTCAGGATTCGACCTGGCACCCGACGCTTCGCCGTAGTGGCAGGCACCAGGTCAACAGAGCGCATAAGCCTTGCCAGCTTCAAAAAGATTGCAGCGGGCTATGATCACGAATTTGTATACCTGGATTCCATGAGCATAGAACAGGTAAAAGCCTCCTTGTTGTCCCAGCCACCCGATACCGTTGTCATCTACCTGTCGTACATGCAGGACGCAAATGATACGCAACTCAGCTGGCAGGATGGAATAAAGCTTGCTGCAACCAATCCCGATCTGGTTGTAATGGCCATGTCGGACTTCCAGATACGGGATGGCATCCTGGGTGGCAAGGTTGTGGATGCCTACCACCAGGGTAAGAGCGCGGCACAACTTGCCATCAGGATACTGCAGGGAGAGCGGGCCAGGGACATTCCGGTGGTTATGGAAAGCCCCAATACCTATCTGGTGGATGACCGTATGCTGAAACGATTCGGCATAGCTCTGGACCTGCTGCCGGCAGAGGCGGAACTGGTGAATCTCAGCACCGAACATCTGCTGAAGGACTGGCACAAGGAGGGGTCCAAGGGTCTGTTCGGTTATGAACTGTTCGAACTGCATGGGACAAACATGCTGCTTATGGATCCATCCAATGGCACCATCGTTGATGCAAACCTGGCTGCAAGGGAATTCTACGGCTATCCCCGCCTGATCGGTATGAACATCGCGGAGATAAACACTCTGAGCCAGGAAGAGGTGCAGAATGAAATGGCCAACGCCAGAAACCTCAAGAAAAATTACTTCAATTTCCGGCATCGCCTGGCGGATGGCTCCATACGGGATATAGCCAATTATTCCTGGCCCATCAGGATCAGGAACACCGATCTACTGTTCTCCATCATCTACGATATAACGCCGCAACGACTGGCCGAGGCAGATGCAAAGCGCAAGGATTCCCTGCTTAAAACTGTCCTGCTGACAGCCCTGGTTGCCATGCTGATTGTAATTGCGGTGCTCATCCGCCTGTTGCTCATAAACCGGAAGACCCGCACCAGGCTTCGCACTGAACTGAAACAGAAAACAGCCCTGCTGGATGCCATACCCGAACCTGTCTATTTCAAGAATATGGATGGACGCTACTTTGAATGCAACAAAGCCTTTGCCGAGTTTTGCGGGCTGGTAAAATCCGACCTGCTTGGCAAGACGGTTGACGAGATCCATACAAAAGAATCAGCAGAGACACACAAGGAAAAAGACCGTCAGATATTCATGAATCCCCAGGCACC
>JAVEXH010000124.1:0-7572 GCA_034004175.1 Spirochaetia bacterium | reverse complement strand
ATGCCGCAGAAATCCCGGTGGCGGGACCTCCGGTCCACCCAGTCGCCTGAAACAGATGAGAGAGTTGGATGGGCCCTGCTTACCCTTAGTTCAAGCTCCCCCGGGGTGGCACCCAGGGCGCCGGGATAGAGTGTTACCCCCGGATCGGTACCGAACCAGTTGGCCAGCACGGCGGCACAGGAACGCTGGGGCTCCACCGCCACGACCCGCACGCCCATGCTCCGCCAGGCTCGCACCCGGTTGCCGAGGTGGGCTCCCACATCTATGGCCAGATCGCCGGGTTTCATGAAAATTGAGGACAGGCGGCGCAGCCTGGCTTGCCTGCCTGGTATGCACTGATAGACCACAAAGGAGTGCAGAAGCCCGGCCAGATGCCCGGATGTACCAAGGGCTGAAAACCCATGCAGCCGCAGTATGCCTTCGGTGGCAAAGGAAAAGCCCAGCAAGCCCAAAGGCAGGTACACACAGGCCAGCCACAGCCACCGTGGGGATGAAACCACCAGGCCAGCCTCAAGCAGGAAGAGCAGACACAGGCAGACCTGTACTACAGCGGCTATGGTCTTGGCCGTCCACGAGAACCAGGGTCGGACCTGCAGCTTCCACGGCGGCAGGGAGTACAAGAGGCCAAACACATAGCGGAAGAGCCCCACAGCCAGGAAAACCGGTGGAACCGGGGTCAGGACCACCAGCAACAGGGCGTACAGGAAAAACAACAGGCTGTCTGTCTCCATGTCCAGCCAGGCGCCGACAGCACGTCTGGCTACCAATTCCGTTGGGGACAGCCCTGTCCCGGTAGCCTTCTCCCCGGTGTTTTTCATGGCCTGCCTGACTTCCAGCCTCGCAGCCAAGCCGTCAAACCCATCCATGATGAAGGACAAGCAGACCAGGATGGCCAAGACCGCGGCAAGGGGGCCAAGCCCTGCCCCTCCTGACAGGCTGTACAAGCCCCCCGAAACCCCCACCAGAACTCCCAGTCCCAGCCTGGCAAGGCTTATCAGGTTCGCCGGTCGCAGGAGGGCTCCGCGGGCAAGCAAGCCAGCCGGGGACAGAGCATGTTCACGGGCTGCAATATCCAGGCCCCGGAGTATCAAAGGCAGGCTTGCCAGGGAACTTGCCAGCACCACCGCACCGCCGGACTCCGGCCACAGGACAACCAGAAGGCCTGCAAGGATCGTTCCCGAGGCGGCACCAGGCAGCCAGCGGGTATTCAGAGGGCTGAAGATGTTCATGATTCCTCTATGTGTTCTGGCTGGATGATGGCGGGCAGTGGCCTGTCTGATTGTCCACGCAGCAGTTTATCCAGCCGGCCCTGCCAGGAGAACTCATGCAACAAGCCTGTCTGGAGCACCGCTGAAGCTGGACCAGCGGTACCCACCCCTGCACGTGAAGTCTTCACTACAGCTGCAAAGGCCTCTTCCAGGATACGGATGAGTGGGTCTGCCCCGCTTGTATCCCCTGAAGGCACAAAGGGCACTCCTTCTGGTTTTATATGCGCTCCCGGGGGCACTGGATGCGCTCCCGGGGGCACCATTCCCGCGGATGCAAGATGGACTTCTGCAGGTGGCAAGCCCGCTTCATGGCGCAGAAGGTTGGCCAGCTGTACGGCTTCGGGAACACCGCCGATGGCACGGGCCACCACCCTGCAACCGGCCAGGGTAGCCTCATACACCGAAAGGCAGAAAGTCTCCTGGTTACTGGGATGCAGGAAGATGTCTGCGCCGTGCAGAAGCCGGACCACGGCATCTGGATCACGGTGGCCGAAGGCTTGAAGGCGGCCGGCAAAGGGGCCGAGGCCGCTGTGGGCTTCCGCGATCAATACGGGATCAGGAGTACCTGCAACCTGCCATTGCCAGGGTGGACAAGCGGGCTCCCGCGAAAGCAGGCCAAGTGCTTGTGCTGCATCAACCAGGCCCTTGCCTCGGGTCCAGTTCGAGCTGCTGACTATACGCACCGGGTTTGAAGGCACGCTTGATGGCACACTCGGTGACAGGCCGGGAAGCAGTCCCGGTTTGCCATCCCAGCCAGGGTACAGGACCAGCAGTTCCGTGCCGCCGCCAGTATCGGAAGTCGGCAGCACGGAAGCCAGCTGGCTGGCCGCCCAGAAGGATGGCACCACTACAAGGCTGGCCTCTGCCATGTCACCGAGCAAACCGCTGGCTTCATCCGGCAGGCCGTGCATGAGAATGCCCCAGGACCGGCCGGCAAGCACCTCGGCCAGTACATCCAGAGGTCGCTTGTGCACATACCACCAGAGACTGTCCAGGAGCACAAAGGCCGATGGCAGGCGTTTGCCATCCCAGGCCTGTACATTGAACCGGGATTGTCCGGGGGTCAGCCTCGGCAGATCAGACCGTGGATGGGCACCTGACAACTGTTCTCCTGCCGCAGCGGCAGCCAGGCAGTCATTGTAGAAAAACCCGCCTGACTGCCGTGGTCCGTCGAGGTGCGGTTCCAGGCACAGTATGGCCTGTCTTCCTTCGTTCATGGAATCTGTGCAAAGGCAGCGTCGTACTGTGCCCAGGCATGCTCGTTCTCCCGGATTTTTATGCTCATGCTGCTTCCGGGTTTGCCTGAAATACCGGAGGCGGCACAGCGCTCCCAGAGGTACACACAGAGGTTCTCCAGGCTGGGCAGACGGGCGGAAAAAGCAGGCAGTTCGTTCAGGAGCACGCCGTCTATACCGCCCAGAATCGCTTCCAGGGTCCGTTCCATCCAGGCTATGTCTGTGCCATAACCCTTTGAATCAAGAGCCGGAACCTGTACCCGCCATTCAACGACATAGGGGTGCTGATGATCCTTGGCCTCCGGGCCTTCTTCGGTTGGCAGGTAATGCCGGGCATTCAACGGGCGTTCCACTCCGGTGGTAAACATTTTTACAGCTCCTTTTTACAAACCTGGATCGATGATGATCTGCAGGACTTCGGCTCCCGGTGATGAGAGCACGGCGTAGGCCTTGTCCGCTTCTTCCATGGAGAACCCGTGGCTTATATGGCTTGCTGGCCTCAGCCTGTCCAGAAGATCCAGTACCACGGCAAAGCGGCGGGCCTTGGTCCAGCCCCTGCCCATGCCAGGGCCCAGGAAGCTTACCTGGCTGCTGGCAAGGTGCAGCCGTTTGCGATGGAAAGCCTGGCCAAGGCCCAGTTGCACCTTCCGGTCCGCGTACCAGGATGCCTCAACTATGGTGGAATCCGCCGGCGCAAGGTCGATGAGGGTCTGCAAGGCTGCCTCGCTGCCGCTGCAGTTTATGACGCGGTCCCAGCCATTCCCGCCGGTAAGCCTTGCTAGCTCGGCTGCCAGCCCGGGATCACCAGGGTCAAGCGGCAGGGCACCTGCCTCGCAGCTTATGCGGCGTCGGAATCCGCTTGTCTCCAGGCTGATCACCCCGACACCCATGGAAACAAGAATGCGGGTAACCAGCAGGCCAACCACTCCCTGTCCGGCCACACAGTACCTGTCGCCTGGCCGCGGGTGGGCATCATGAACGATGCCGAGGGCTGTTTCCATGGACGGCAGGAAGACCGCATCCTCCCAGGACAATCCGCCAAGCTGGATCAAATCCCCAGGCTTGGCACAGAACCTGTCCTGATGGGCGGCAAAACCGAAGACCCGGCTTCCGTCCGGGGCCAGGCCGACATTGATGTAGCCATACGCCAGAGGATAGCCTGTCGGTTGCAAGCCCGGCAGGGCTTCTCCCGAGAAATCGCTGCACTCCCCCCGGAAGACAGCCAGCTCTGTCCCCGCACTTATGCCTATGCACCGTGACTCCACAACCAGCTCATCCGGGGCAGGTTCCAGACGCAGCTTCCGCAGACCTACCCTGCCGGGAGCGGTAAAGACCAGCTGCCTGCACTCCAGGCGGCGCTCCGGGGACAGAGCAAAGCCTCCGGCGGCTTCGGTCTGGCTGTCGGCGTTGTGGCCAGCCGGAGGAACAGCCTCTGCCGGGTTGAAGAACCGGGAGGCCATAGCCAATGGTGCCAGCGGCTCCAGGCCAGGAAGTCCCAGCTCTCCAGCCAGCAGAGCCAGGCTGCGGTACGGCGGCGCGGGCAAAGCGGTGGCCAATGCCCCAGGGGAGGCATCACCCGGAACGCCGGGAACGGCAGGCCGGTATTCTGCAACCAGGTCAGCCCCTGCGTGCAGGATCGATGAAAGGACATAACTCCGGGGAACCTCCCTGGGGTACCAGCTGGGAGCCCCGCCCTGGATGAGAGGAGCCTGCGTGATGATCAGGGCATCAGCAAAGCCCTCCTCCAGCACCGAAGACAGAACGCGCCTTCCCCCTTCGATGAAGAGGCTGGCCAGACCTGCCTCCCGCAGATAATCCAGAATTTCAGGCCAGCTTGCCCGCAGGCCTACCGTGGGTCTGAGGATGACCCCCATGGATGCCAGACGTTCAGCCTTCCTGATCTGACTGGCATTGCTGGCATTGCCTGAACTGGTCTGGCTGACCGAATCAGGGTGGTAAAAGACAGTCAGCGGAGCGTTTTCCAGCCCTTCCAGAATCCGGGCGGCATCGGGAATTTCAAGCCTGGGATCAAGGACAATCCGGTGGGGCTGCCGGTATGAAGGCACACCGGATAGGATACCAGCAGTGCCCCTGACACCGATGGATCCATTCCAGTGTTCAACCAGTTCAGCCACCCGGCAGTTCAGGACCGGATCGTCGGCAAGCACCGTACCTATACCCACCAGGATGGCATCCAGCCTGCCGCGCAGGGCGTGGGTCAGGAGTTTTGAGAGCGGGCCGGAAATAGCCAGGGGCCTGGAATCGGCGTTGCTCAGGGCACCATCAAGGGTCTGGGCAAAACTTGCAAGCACAAATGGACGTCTGGACATGATCAATAGGATAAATCTTCACTTTGACCTTGACCAGTATTCTCAATGCTTTATTTTTATATAAGTCCATACATGTCGTGGTCGTGTAGCTTGGATCAGAAGTATTTTCACACAAGGAAGCAACTATGGATGCAGCAGTACACGCTACAGTGGCTATGATGAAGGCTTCCCGCTTCCCCGATGATCCTGAGCATTACCGGGATTATCAGTCCGAGGATGGGTGCACCTGGCGTATCTCCATGATTTCCCGGGCCAGACTGCCTACCCGCTTCGGGGATTTTTCGATCTATGGCTTTCATGACAGCAGGGGCAACCTGGAACACACAGCCATCGTGCGCGGTGAGGTAGCAGGTCTGCATGACATACCCGTTCGTGTACACAGCGAATGCCACACCGGTGACATCTTCGGAAGCCTGCGTTGTGACTGCCGTGACCAGCTTGAAGCCGCACTGTCATACATAGGCTCCCGGGATGCTGGTGCGGTGCTGTACATGCGCCAGGAGGGCCGTGGCATTGGCCTGCTCAACAAGATACAGGCCTACAACCTGCAGGATCAGGGACGGGATACTGTGGAAGCCAACGAAGATCTGGGCTTGCCGGTCGAGGCACGGGAATACCAGGCCGCGGCAGCCATGCTTGAACTGCTCGGCATCGGTTCGATAGCCCTGATGACCAACAATCCAGCCAAAATCGCCGCCCTCTCGGATGCCGGCATACTGATCAGCAGGCGAATACCAGTCATCATCAAGCCGAACATCCACAATTCCCGTTACCTGAAAACAAAGAAAGTCCGCATGGGCCATCTGTACTAGGCTGACCCAGCGGACTTGCCTGCCCACCGTATTCCTCCTGCGCTCAAAATTACCTGCGCTCAGGAGGCTGGACTTCAATCGACCTTCAGTTCATCCTTGAAGAATGCGATCACCTGCTTCCAGGCCTGACGGGCAGGACCCGGCTGGTCAACTACTTCGTCCTTCACAAAGGCATGACCTACACCGGTGTAGACACTTTCGGCATATCTGGCGTTGCGGGCAGACAAGGCATCCCTGAAACCCTGGCGCTGCGCGGCGGGAATGCTGTTGTCCTTGTCGCCGAAAACGCCCAGAACCGCGCCGTTGCGGCCAAGCATACCCAGGTCTTCTTCCCTCTGGATGAGTCCCGAGCCATACAAGGTTGCCACCGCCGACAATCCGGACTGCCGGGTTCCAAGCAGCATGGCCTGGGCTCCACCGAAACAGAAACCAGTGGCTCCCATACGAGAGCCATCAACCTCGGGCTGTCTGGAAAGCCATACATAGGCGGCATCAAGGTCTGCTGCCAGCTGGGCCGGGGGCGTACCGTTCCTCAGAGCCCCCGCCTCGGCGGCTGTCTGTGCCAGCTTTCCCCGATAGGCATCCACCGCCAGCACCACAAAGCCCTCAGCGGCAAGCCTGTCTGCCATGGCCGCAATGTCTGCGCTCAGGCCCCACCACTCGTGCACCATGATTATGCCGGGATGCTTGCCCGGCTTTGACGGTTTTGCTATATAAGCATTGAGTACAGTGCCGTCGGCCGAGTTGAACCGGGCATTGGTCTGGACAGGTTTCCTGGCCTGGGCCATCGCGGGTACGGCTGCTGCCATCAGGATTGCGGTACAAAGCATTGCTACCCTCCTGCGTGAACTACGTTTGTCCATGTTGTCCTCCGAAAGAGGAAAATACTGATTATACATTATATATTCAATAATATTTATAGTTTTTAGTATCCTGTGCTATTACTGGCAGGCTTGCCAACTCCGATTTTGCACCCTAAGATCTGAGGCTATGGAAAAAGAAAGCAAACCAGACGTCGGTTGCGTCCTGCCACTGGATGTCCGGACTGTACAGGAGCTGTGGTCAAAGACCTACAACACCCAGGGCAAGCCGGACTGGTCCCACATCTATCCGTATTATCATCCTGACATCGTCTTCCAGGATTCCATCCAGCGGCTTGAAGGCCTGGAAGCCTTCAAGGCCCTGTGCACACGCCTGACGGACAGGTGCAAGGAACTGCGGATGGAAATACACGCAGTAGCCCGGGACAAGGACGTCATCTTCATACAGTGGACCATGACCATGATGTTCAGGAAGTATCCGAGCACTCCGGTGTATGGATCCACGGTGCTCAGGCTCCATGCCGACGGCCGCATACTGGAGCAGCGCGACTACTACGACCTCTGGGGTGATATCTTCAACGGCATACCCTGGTTCAAAAAACCATACCGGAAGTTCATGCAGAAGAAATTCGGCTAGACGGTTCCAGGTCACCCGCTGCTGTCAGAACACCATGCCGAAGCGAACCATCAGGCCTGAACCGGTATAATCTGAATCATAATAGCCGGAATCAGAAGTTATATAGCCACTGAATCGGGAATACCGCACTCCGGCAAAGAATTTCCCACTGAATTGGTAATCTATGCCTACCTCGAAGCCGAAAGGCAGACCGCTCCAGTCACAACTGTCCAATACGTCTCCGTAATCATCAAGGTATTCACCGTATCCGGCAATATAGGCAAGTCCGAATCCAGCATACGGCTGGAGCACACCAAGTGGGTACCATACCCCGATCAGACCCGCAATCTCGGTGAAAGAAGCGAAGGCTTCATAATCCATCGCAAGAGAATAGTTATATCCGTAATAACTATATTCGGAATACCTCCCGATCAGACCCGCATAGAAATATTGATAGACAGGATATCTGACATCCACACCAAAGCTGAAG
>JAVEXH010000123.1:0-7659 GCA_034004175.1 Spirochaetia bacterium | reverse complement strand
TGAAGACGGTCATGGCTATGATCGATACGAAGCCTATCCAGACGGCCTTGTTGGCCGCCGCCTTGCCATGGTTCTCGGAGATTATGTCTGTAGCCAGGAAGGTGGAGGCATAGGCTATGTTGCCAAGGGTGGCGGTCAGACCGAAAAGCTCCACGGTCTTTACCACCTGGATGTTGGCTACGATGACTGCCATGGGTATCCAGACATAGAGTCCCAGGAGTCCCAGCTTGCGGTACATGCCGAGGATGGCTGCAAAATTGATCATCAGCATGAAAAACCAGATGGCTTCATTGGGCACGGAAGGCAGGGCGAATGGCAAGGGGATCCTCCGGAAGCAGGTGTTGTGGCCGTATGCCGCTGGTCCAGACAATAGCGTATACCTGCCTTTTTGTCAGCCGCAACGCTTCAAGCTTTACTGAGCCTGCCTGGCTATCTATACTGTAGCAATGACAGAGGGTACATCCCGCAGAAGAAAGCCACACCGCGCTCGGGGTATCTCCTCGATATCCGCCAGGCTCACACTGCTGGTTGCCTTCAGTTCTGCCTTGCCGTTGGCCTTTGTGGGTGGCCTGTCCATCATGCTCACCCGCTATTCCTTTGAACGCACTGCCCTGAGCCAGATCGTGGATGCCCTGGAAGGTGCCCACTCCATAGTTGCAGAGTACCATTCTCTGGTAAGCCTCGGTGTGATGACCGAGCAACGTGCGCTTTCGTTCATCCGGAGGCTGTTCCTGGGAGATCTGGTCGAGGTATCCATAAACGCTGTGGATGCCGCTGATGCCGAGGCCTGGTTCATGGAGCAATCCGGCTACCGGCCTGAAGGGGCACCAGCCCCGTACGGTCTTCCGGAACGCTTCCCGGTCCAGATGGAGGGAGACCGCGCGGTTATGAGGGATTTCCTGGCGGTTTTGTCCTTCAAACAGGCCATTGATGCCATGCCCCTGGATAGGCAGGCCTGGCTGGTCAATGGGCCGCGTGCCATGAGGCTCACGTTCAATCTGGGAAATGCGGCTGTCCGTATACGGGAGTCCGGCTATGTGTTTGCCATCACGGGTTCCGAGCCGGGAAGCAACCATCCGGTCTACGAGTTGTTCCACCCCACACTTACCATGGTAGATGTAGCAAAGATCACGAACTCCCTGGGTGAACAGGTTGGACTCATGATCAGCCAGCGCCAGGGCAAGGCCGCAGCCGGTCTGCCTCCAGGTTACCTGCGGTACGAATATGATTGGGTCAATGACGGCGAGCCGCGCGAACGGCGCAAGATTACTTTGCTGCGGTACTACGAACCCTGGAATCTGGTACTGGCGGCCGGTCTTTATGAGGACGAGTATTTTTCACCGCTGGCTGGTATTGCCTGGGCAGTGCTGGCCGGTCTTGCGTTCTTTGGTGTGTTTTTTCTCATCCTTGCCCGGGCTGTGGCACGATCACTCATCGAGAAGCGGGTTGAGGAACTGGGGGCGGCCTTTGCGCGTACCGACGTGGGAAATCATCCAGACGACTTCCCTGTGCACTGGCAGGATGAGTTCGGTGACATCGCCCGGGCGGCTGCAGCCATGACCCGGGCCCTCAAGGAACGGGAATCCCAGATACGCCTGACCCAGAAGCTTGAACTTGCGGGCACGCTGGCCGCGGGCATGGCCCATGACATGAACAATGTGCTGGGGGCCATGCTCGGTGGGGTATCCTTGATCAAGGCCGATGTGGCCGAAGGCAGGATGCCGGCACTGGAAGAACTTTCATCGGCTCTGGCACTGGTGGAATCTTCCGGACGCAAGGCCTCTGACATGATACGCCGCCTGCTGGTCTTTTCCGGTGGTCGGGAAGAGCCATTCAAGAACCTGAACCTGGTTGAAGTGGTAGATGCAGCAGTGATTCTGGCTGTGAAGAGTTGTCCTCCTGAAGTTGCTGTGAACTGGGACAGGCCAACCGGGGTTTACCCTGTACAGGGTGATTTCCTCCGTCTTGAACAGGCCTTGCTCAATGCCATAATCAATGCCCGGGATGCGGTAACCATCATGCATCATTCCGGGGAAAGCAAAGGAGGTTCGGTGTCGGTATTCATCGAACCTGCTCCTGCTGATCATGGTAACCATGTCTGGCGGATTGTTGTTCAGGATGACGGGGTGGGAATGACCGAAGATGTTCTGCAGCGGGCTTTTGACCCTTTCTTCTCTACCAAAGAGGAGAGTGGTGGCACTGGCCTGGGTCATGCGATGGTCCTCCATATAGCGCGGAACCATGGGGGCGATGTCCAGCTTGAATCCAGTCCCGGTCGCGGAACCACGCTGACCATGGTCCTGCCTGGCAGTGCCTGATTGAAAACACTGAAGCAATCGGTAATACTCGGTACTGGTGGAGGCGATCATGGCCAATGGTGTGCGGCATTTCAAACGGCTTCTGAAGGCCGAGCTCGAGGACCTCATAGAAGATATCGGATTGATGGAGGAGCATTACCGGGAGCGTTTCGCCGGGGAGGAGATTACTCCCTATGTTTTCCAGGAAAACGAAGCCCTGCTGATGCGCGAGATTGATTCGATCAATAAATTCATCCAGCTCGTTGACGGAATCGATACCAGACTTTATAAAGATACCTCAGGCCTTGAAGCCGACCTTACGGCCAGGGCCAGGAATCTGGTAGACCATCTTGATGATCCGGAGGCCGTGTATCTGTTCATCAAGCGAAAGATAGACAAAGTTCATATGTATCTGGCATCGGGCGAGACTTCGTCCGGCAATCTATAACACACGCTGAAAGAGGAAGCCATGGATATCCGCGTTCAGGAATTGCTCGACAAGATCAAGCGCGAAGGCGTAGACAGCGCCGAAGCCCAGGCCGCCAAGATACTTGCCCAGGCGGAAGAGAAGCGCAAGGCCGTCATTGCCGCAGCGGAAAAGGAAGCCAAGGCCATAGTGGAGGCCGGTAGGCTGGATGCGGCCCGCGCCGAGGAATCCGGCAAGGCTGCCCTGGCCCAGGCCTCGCGTGACCTGCTGCTTGCCTTCAGGGGAGAGGTAGAGAAGCTCCTGGCCACCATTGTCAGGGCTGATGTCGATACGGCCTTCGATGCCGATGCACTCAAGAAGGTCCTGCCGGTAATTCTGGAGGCCTGGGCCAGGGATGGCCGGGACGAACTTTCAGTACTGGTGCCCGAGAAGGACCTGGTAGTGCTTGAAGCCTTCTTCAAGGACAAGCTTGCCTCCAAGCTCAGATCAGGGGTGGAGCTGAAGCCTTTGCGGAATGTGAAGAACGGCTTCCGGGTTGCCGAGAAGGGCGGCGCTGCCTACTACGATTTCTCTGCCGAAGCGGCAGCCGCCATGCTTGGTGCTTACCTGAACACACGCCTGGCCACCATAGTCGCCGAGGCGGCGAAATAGGCTCCATGGCTTCATATTATTATTTTGTGGCCACCCTGCCGACCCTCATGGACTCCGCGGTTCCGCCCTTCGGACACGCGGATTTCATGACCAGGGCGGCTGGCCAGCTGAAATCCAGGGATTTCATGATCCTGGACAGTGCCAGGCTGTCCATACCTGCAGATGGCCAGGTTCCCGAGGCTGCCCGCGGGTCCACTCTGCTGACACGTTATTTCCAGTGGGATGCGTCGGTGCGCAATGAACTGGTGCGGCTGCGTTCCCAGAGGCTGCAGAAACCCGCCGATCGGCACCTGAAGCCGGGTCTTCCTGAATGGGAAGGCATCAAGACTGCCCAGGCTGCCTTCATGGCTGATGATCCCCTCCAGGGCGAACTTCTCATCGAACGGGACCGCTGGGCTTTCATCGAAATCCTCGCAGCCAACCACTTTTTTGATATGGAATACCTCGTGGCCTATGCCCTCAAGTTGCAGGCCCTGGAACGCAGACAGCGTTTCAGGACCGAACTGGGTGAAGAGGGCTACCGGACCGTTTACCGGTCCGTTCTCGATACCGCGGACTACCGCGATGAATCCGGAGAGACCAGATGACAAGTACCGCAGGCAAGGTCACGGGCGTCAATGGCAACATGGTTACTGTCCGCGTGGATGGTCCCGTGTCCATGAACGAAGTGGCGTATATCGTGACGGGAGGCAAAAGCCTCAAGGCAGAGGTCATCCGCATAGGCGGCGACCACGTGCAGACCCAGGTCTTCGAGATGACCAAGGGCATACGGGTAGGGGATCCGGTAGAGTTTTCAAACGAAATGCTTGCCGTTGAACTGGGGCCTGGCCTTCTTGGCAAGATCTATGACGGCCTGCAGAACCCTCTGCCGGAAGTGGCTGCCCAGACTGGCTATTTCCTGGAGCCTGGCATCTATCTCGATGCCCTCTCCCGGGAGACCCTCTGGGACTGGACGCCGGTGGCCAAACCAGGCGACGAACTGGAACGGGCAGATCTGCTGGGCACGGTACCCGAGAGTTCCTTCGTGCACCAGGTGATGGTACCCTTCAACCTTTATGGCACGTGTACGGTGAAGAGCATCAAACCGGCCGGCAAGTACCATGTGGCCGACGAGATGGCCGTGCTGACCGATGCCGAGGGCAAGGACCACACCGTAAGCATGATGTTCGAGTGGCCGGTCAAGCGTGCCGTCGACTGCTATGCCGAGCGTCTGAAGCCGGTGGAGCCCATGGTCACCAAGACCCGCATCATAGATGCCTTCTTCCCGGTGGCCAAGGGTGGTACCTACTGCATTCCCGGTCCCTTCGGCGCGGGAAAGACAGTGCTCCAGCAGGTAACCAGCCGCAATGCCGATGTGGATATAGTCATCATCGCTGCCTGCGGCGAGCGTGCAGGCGAGGTCGTGGAGACTCTGAAGGAATTCCCTGAACTCATAGACCCCAAGACCGGCAAATCCCTGATGGAGCGCACCATCATCGTGTGCAATACTTCTTCCATGCCGGTGGCAGCCCGGGAAGCCTCTGTGTACACCGCGGTGACCATGGCCGAGTACTACCGCCAGATGGGCCTGGATGTACTGCTGCTGGCGGATTCCACCAGCCGCTGGGCCCAGGCCATGCGCGAAATGTCCGGCCGTCTGGAGGAGATCCCCGGCGAGGAAGCCTTCCCGGCCTACCTGGAGTCGGTCATTGCCAGTTTCTACGAGCGTGCGGGCATCGTACGCCTGAAAGACGGCCGCAAGGGCTCGGTAACCATCGGTGGTACCGTATCTCCCGCGGGCGGCAACTTCGAGGAGCCGGTAACCCAGGCCACCCTCAAGGTGGTCGGCGCCTTCCATGGTCTGTCCAGGGAACGCTCCGACGCCCGCAAGTATCCTGCCATACATCCCCTGGAGTCATGGTCCAAGTATACCGGTGTCCTCGATGCCGGTTTCGTAGCCTGGGCCCACCACTTCCTGTCCCGGGGTTCAGAGGTTGGGCAGATGATGAAGGTGGTAGGCGAGGAAGGCACCAGTCTTGACGACTTCGTGGTCTACCTGAAGGGTGAGTTCCTGGATGCAGCGTATCTGCAGCAGAACTCCTTTGATGCGGTAGACGCCTCGGTGTCCCCCGAGAGGCAGAAGGCAGTATTCGCCAGGGCGGTGAAGGTTCTGGGATCTTCCTTCGATTTCAAGGACAAGGAAGCTGCCCGTGGCTGGTTCAATAAGCTGCGGCAGATGTTCCTGGACATGAACGGCATTGAATGGGACACCGATGCCTGCAAGGCCGCCGATGCGGGCATACTCGCCTTCGTCGACGAGCGGGTAACAGGCCTGGATAAAACGGCCGCCAGCATCATCGAAAGCCTGGAGTCACTGAAATGAAGAAGGTTTATTCCCGGATAGAATCCATAGCCGGCAACGTCATAGCGGTAAAGGCCGACGATGTAGCCTACGGCGAGCTGGCAGAAGTGAAGACCCGCTACGGTGTCTCCCTGGCCGAGGTGATACGCCTGAGCGACGACCTGGTCTCGCTCCAGGTCTTTGCCGGCGGCCGCGGTATTTCCACAGGCGATGAAGTACGCTTCCTGGGCAACCCCATGCGGGTGTCCTTCAGCGATTCCCTGAAAGGCCGCATCTTCACCGGTGCCGGTACCCCCAGGGACAACGGCCCGGCCTTGCACGAGAACCTGATACCCATCGGCGGCCCTTCGGTGAACCCGGTCAACCGCATCATCCCCCGGGAGATGATCCGCACCGGCATTCCGATGATCGACCTGTTCAACACCCTGGTGAAGAGCCAGAAGCTGCCGATCTTCTCGGTTTCCGGCGAACCATACAACCAACTGCTGGCACGCATTGCCATGCAGGCGGAGGTAGACCTGATCGTGCTCGGCGGCATGGGTCTGAAGTACGACGACTATCTCTTCTTCAAGGACACCCTCGAGGAGGGCGGCTCCCTGCAGAAGACCGTGATGTTCGTGAACACCGCTGCCGATCCGGTGGTGGAATGCCTCATGGTGCCCGACATCTCCCTGGCAGTAGCCGAGCGTTTTGCCCTGAAGGGCCTGAACGTGCTTGTGCTCCTGACGGACATGACCAACTTCGCCGATGCCCTCAAGGAAATTGCCATTACCCAGGAGCAGGTTCCTTCAAACCGCGGTTACCCGGGCGATCTGTACAGCCAGCTTGCCTCGCGGTACGAGAAGGCCGTGGACTTTGCGGACTCCGGATCGATCACGGTGCTTGCGGTAACCACCATGCCCGGTGATGACGTTACCCACCCGGTGCCTGACAACACCGGTTACATAACCGAGGGCCAGTTCTACCTCAAGGGTGGCCGCATCGAGCCCTTCGGCTCCCTGTCGCGCCTGAAGCAGCAGGTGAACGGCAAGACCAGGGCAGACCACCGGGCCATCATGGACGGCATGATCAAACTGTTCGCCGCCTACCGGGATACCCTGGAGAAGAAGTCCATGGGCTTCCAGATGTCCGGCTGGGACAAGAAGCTCCTGAAGTACGGCGAGCTCTTCGAGAAGGAAATGATGGATCTGTCGGTGAACATTCCGCTCGAAGGTGCCCTGGACAAGGGCTGGGAGATCCTGGCCTCGTGCTTCGAGCCACAGGAGACAGGCCTGCAGACCAAGCTGATAGAACAGTTCTGGCCAAAGTCCTGAAAGCAAGGTGGAATAAGTGGCCAAGATCAAGTTGACGAAGAATGAGCTCAAGAAGCAGAAGGACGCCCTGAAGATGTACAAGCGTTATCTGCCCACCTTGCAGCTCAAGAAGCAGCAACTGCAGACAGAAATCCGCACCATAGAGGCCAGGGCCCGTCAGTTGGCCGAGGAGCGTGACAGGCTCATGGACGATTTCAGGGCCTGGGTTGCGGTTTTCGGCGAGGAAGAGGCCGTCAAGGACGAAAAAGGCGCCTGGATTCTGTCCGGCGGCGTGGTTGTCACTGCCGAAGGCAATATCGCCGGTGTGGACATCCCGGTATTCAAGAGTGCTGAATTTGCCATCGCTGATTATGACCTGTTTGCCAAGCCTCTCTGGGTGGACCGTGCCCTGGACCGCCTGCGCGCCATGCTGACCCTGGATCTTGAGATAAAGGTCCTTGAGGAGCAGATAGCCAGGCTGGCCCAGGAATTGCGCACCACCACCCAGCGGGTGAACCTCTTCGAGAAGGTGAAGATCCCGGAGACCACGGCCAACATCAAGAACATACGCATATACCTCGGTGACCAGCAGACCGCTCAGGTTGTCCGGGGCAAGATAGCCAAGCGCAAGGTAGAGAGGGAAGCATCATG
>JAVEXH010000122.1:0-7667 GCA_034004175.1 Spirochaetia bacterium | reverse complement strand
GGTACCGCACCGGTATTCACGAAATTATGCTACGTGCCACCTTCGATGTAGGCTACAGAGCCGGTTTTTACCGGATTATCCACACCCTCGATGACCACCTTGCCCTCTCCTTCGAGAACATAGTTTGCATGGAACCAGGTATGGGCATGGTAGGGGGTTGTGCCACCGGGTTGTACGGTAAAAACCCTGAAGAACCCATCGTACCCATCTGCCGGACCTATGACTATCTGCTTGGTAACACCGACAACGCCGTTGCCTACCATGTCTACTGCTTTGATGTCGCTCGTATGCCGTACCATATATCCCCCATTGGTAATTCCGGTCTGTCAGACTGCATATCTGACCTTTTCAAGGTTAATGATTCAGCAACCTTTTTACAAGGGAATCCATAGCCGGACAACCAAATCAGGGAATCCTGCATGATGCTGATTTGTGATATAGTCTGATCCCATCATGAAGCACCAAACCTTACCTGCCGGGATTGACCCGGCTGAAATTTCATCCTTGTTTTATCCTTATGTTGCCATCAACTCGGAGACTGGCACGGCCAACGAATGTTCCGCTTCTGCGTACGTCATCTCCGCTCTCCGGAACCTGCCATATTTTGTGGATCATCCCGGTCAGTTGGGGCTGGAGGCAGTTCCCGGCGACCATCTGCAGAGGTCCATCGCCTGGGCTCTGGTACGAGGCAAGGGTTCAGGGACTGTTGTACTGATGCATCATGTCGATGTGGTGGAGATCGAGGATTTCAAACTTCACAAGCCGCTTGCCTTTGATCCTGAGGTCTTGGCCCAGGCTTTAAGTGGCGATCCTGCTGGCCTTGATGCCGATGCCCGGATAGATCTTGCATCCGGTGCCTGGATATTCGGCCGCGGCAGTGCGGACATGAAGGCCGGAGGAGCCATACAGATGTCCGTTCTGGCTGCCTGTTCCGAGGTGGAAGAGTTGGCGGGAAGTATCCTCCTGCTTGCGGTTCCCGACGAGGAGCATCTTTCGGCAGGGATGCGGGCAGCTGCAGCCTTGCTGGTACGGCTGGAAGAACGGCATGGTCTTGACTATGTCCTGATGATCAACTCAGAGCCGCATCAGCGCAAGGTACCTGAACGGGGATTGCTGTCGGGTGGTTCCATAGGCAAGCTGCTGCCCTTCGTCTATGTCCGCGGTATTCTGGCCCACGCTGGCAAGAGTTATGAGGGTTTCAATCCCCTTGCCGTGCTGGGAGAGATAACAAGCCGCTCAGAGATGTGTTCCGCTCTGGTTGATGTCGATGAGGCCTCCGGAGAACTGTCACCGCCACCGACCTGGCTTATGGCCAGGGACGGAAAGGCTGTGTATGACGTTTCCATGCCCCTGAGCGCCTTTGGTTGTCTGAGCGTGCTTCCTCTGCACAGCAGTCCCGGGAAAATACTGGATTATCTGCTTGGGCTATGCAGTGAATGTGCCGGCCAGGTTGCTTCGCGCATCAACGAGGCTTCCGATGCGTTCAGGCTTGCAAGTGGACGGTCCGCCGGCCGATCCTGGGTGCCCGAAGTCAGAAGTTTTTCGGACTTCCTGGCAACGGCACGGCAGAAGGATGCGGAAGGATTTGACCGATATTACGCGAAGGTCCTGCAGGATATTGAAACAGGCCTCCGTGATGGCAGGATCAGTCATGCAGGTGCAACCCGGGATCTGGTTGATGCCATCTGCCAGTTCGTGGGGTCAGACCAGCCACTGGTAGTAGTTGGCTTTGTGCCGCCCTACTATCCGAGCGTATCGTATCACGACCGACCTGACTTTGAATCTGCCATTGCCGGGCTGGCAAGCGGACTTGACCTTTTCAGCCAGGAACACTTCGGGCAAACCTATGAACTGGAAGCGTATTTTACTGGAATATCCGATCTCAGCTACTCATCCCTGGGGCCTGCTGCAGCTTCAGACCTGGAGACTGTCATTGCCAGGCAGATGCCACTGTACGGTGCGGGTTATTCAATTCCCTTCAGCGATATAGAGCGCTCGGCCATGCCATGCATCAATATCGGGCCTTGGGGCAAGGATTTCCATAAATTGAGTGAACGTGTCCTCAAAGA
This sequence comes from Spirochaetia bacterium, assembly GCA_034004175.1. Lineage (GTDB taxonomy): Bacteria > Spirochaetota > Spirochaetia > Treponematales > UBA12059 > MIBM01. The sequence goes on along the minus strand of JAVEXH010000122.1, from coordinate 5,598 downwards.
GGATGTGTTCGTGCGGACACCGGCTTTGTTGCTCCATGCGATCTCGCTTGCATTCGGGCTCGCCCTTGCTCCGCGGGCATAAAGGTGCTAAACTTTTTCGATCAGTATCCAAGCATGGCTCGCGGAGGGTTAAATGGCCGAACGGGAAGTTTTGTTGCAGCTTGTGACGTTTCAGCTGAGCGAGGAGCTGTACGGTATCGATATCATGGATGTCAAGGAGATAGTAACCCTGCAGGAGATCAGGGCGCTTCCCAACGCTCCTTCCTATGTAGAGGGGCTGTACAATCTACGTGGCGAGATCATCCCGATCATCAACCTGCACAAGCGTTTCCACCTCAGGAAGGCCCAGCTGGGCGAGGATGAAACACTCCTGTCAGGGTTCATCATCATCGATCTGGACGGTATGAAGCTCGGGGTCATCATAGACAAGGTCGAACGGGTTATTTCCATAGATTACAATGAAATACAGGCACCCCCGCAAATGATCTCGGGTATTGGCGCTGAATATATCCAGGGTGTGGTCAACCAGAAAAACGGCTATCTGATCATCCTTGACATACGCAAGCTCTTCAGTGCCAGGGAACTGCAAAAAATCGAAGAAATCAGGAAGTAGGCTTTCAGATCATGGATATCCAGGCCAGAAGCTCATACATACGCCGGAAGGATATGGATTCGGTACTCAACTGCATGGTCTCTGACCGCTTGTCCGGTGGTGATTATCCAGACCGTTTTGTAAAAGCTGCGCGGGAACGTTTCGGTTTTGATTATGGCCTGGCGCTGAGGAGTCCTCTTGTAGCCATGGACCTTGTGTATGATTGCCTGGGTCTGGAGGCTGGAGATGGGGTAGCCTTGTCTGCCTTGTCCGAAGCCTGGCTGGTACGCGGTCTGCTTCGCCGTGGGCTGAAGCCTGTGTGGCTGGATGTAGATCCGGCTACCGCGTGCATTTCGGCAGATTCAGTAGCCCGGATAGCCGAAGGCAGTGCCAAGGCTCTGTATCTTGACTCACCCTGGGGTATCATGCCCGATCCATCAATCCTGGCCGAAATTGGCATTCCAGTCATCGAGGATGCCACCACCAGCATTGGAGCTACTGCGGTGCCCTCTGCAACCACCGATTCAGGGACATTGCCAAGCGCAAGTGTGAGTGATTCCATGGGCGTAGGTGCTGGAGTAGGTGCAGTTGCAGGAGAACTGAAGGCCGGCTCTCTTGGAGCCTTCTGCCTGATAGGGCTTGAACATGCCTCCTCTTTTACCGGTGGCGGAGGTGCCCTGCTGTTTGCCCAGGCCAGGCGGGATGCCCAGGTCCTGCGCAATGTGGCTGAGAGGCTGACCGCGGTGGAGTTGATGCCCGATATGAATGCAGCTCTTGCCCTGTCCCAGCTCAAGGATCTCGAGAAATTTCTGGAGAAAAGACGCGGCTTGTCGGAGATGTACGGGCAATCTCTGGCCAGGGCGCATAAAAAGGCCTTGGCCCAGTCTGTCGAAGGAACCTCAGCCTGTTTTGGTTGTGTCGTAGTCCTGGAATCCGGTGTCAAGGATGTGCGGGCGTATGCCAAAAAGAAAGATGTGGATACGGTGATGGCTTTCGATGGCTCTTGCGTGGCTGCCGGGTTGGTACCTGACGGCCTGGCTCCTCAGGCGGTATCGCTGGCCAACAGGGCTTTGGCCTTTCCCCTCCATCCCAGGATAGGAAAGACCGCAGCCCAGAAGATAGCCAAGGTGTTGGCTACCCTCCCGTAGCGGAGGATCCCGTTGTGAGCGTTCAACCGGGACATGCAGTAATAATAGTAAACACCCACAAGAAGGATTCAGGAAGAATGGCGGTTGAGATTGCCGCTGTCCTCGGGGGCGAAGGCTGGACCAGTACCATATTCAGCTTTCTGGGCAAACCGGTGGGGGCTCCGGATCTGTCAGGTGCCTCCATCGTACTTACCTTGGGGGGTGATGGTACGGTGCTGTACAGTGCCCGTGCCGCTGCTCCTCTGGGACTCCCTCTGTTGCCGGTGAACCTGGGCAGTCTCGGTTTCATAGCCTGGGTACGGCACACCGAGTGGCTGGAAAGTTTCAGGGACGCGGTAGCTGGAAAGCTTCCGCTATCAAACCGTTTCATGCTGGAAATCGAGGTTGTGCGTCTCGGGCAGCGGGTAGCCAGGTTCAGTGCGATGAACGACGGCGTTGTTTCTGGCTCAGGCCCGGCCAAGATTGTGAAGCTGAGCATGAGTGTCAGTGGAGCGGCTTTGGGATCCTATCGTTCCGATGGCATCATCATCGCAACGCCGACAGGATCCACGGCGTATTCCCTGGCTGCCGGAGGACCTATCCTGGATCCTGACATGGATGCCATGATCCTCAATCCCATTTGTCCTTTTACCCTGTCAAACCGTCCACTTGTTGTTCCCGGTGACGAGACTCTCGAGGTCTACGTTGAGAGGGAGCAGAGGGAAAAGATACTTCTGACGGTTGATGGCCAGGATTTTTTCAATCTTGAAGAAGGGGACAGAGTGACGTACCGCAGAGCCGAGCACAAGGCTATTCTCTATTGCCATGCCCGGGGTTCTTTTTATCAAGTACTGCGCGCCAAGCTGAACTGGTCCGGGGGACCCGATGCTTGAAGAACTATCAATCCGCAATTTTGCCATTGTAGATCGTTTGTCTGTACGCTTCAGCACCGGGTTGAATGTCCTGAGCGGTGAGACGGGAGCTGGCAAGTCAATCCTCATAGGTGCTCTTGGGTTTCTTCTTGGTGCGAAGGCTGATACGGGCATTATACGCAGTGGAGCCGACGAGTGCCTGGTCACCGGCATGATACAGGTCGGATCCAATGTCGACGCCCTGGCCTGGTTTGCCGCCCGCGGGATTGAACCCGAGGACGGTATGCTTATCATCCGTCGCAGTCTTAAACGAACCGGAAGGGGTTCCATCTACATCCAGAATGTACCAAGCCTCCGTCAGGACCTTGTCGATCTGGCCTCCTTGCTTCTGGAGGTACACGGTCAGCGGGACGGGCAGGCTTTGCTGCGGAGGGAGAGGCAGCGTCTCATCCTTGACCGCTATGCGGGCATAGAAGTTGAGGTTCGTGACTACGGAGCTGTGTATCAGTCCCTGCAGTCAAAACGCAGGACCATGGATGCCCTGGCTGGATCCGCGGCGGAACGGGCCAGGGAGATGGAGTTCCTGCAGTATGCCGTAACCGAGATAACCGAGGCCAGGCTGGTGGCCGATGAAGAAGAAGCCCTGACCGAGGAAGAACGGCTTCTGTCCCAGTACGAAAAAATGTTCTCCGCACTGACCCAGGCCCGGGACCTGCTCGGTGATTCCGACGGGGCAGTGGCCAGGCTCCGCAAAGCCAGATTGCAGCTGGAGACAGCCTCCGGCATAGATGGTCGCCTGTCGGAGTTCGGCAAACGCATCGATGATGCCTATTATGAAATAGAGGATGTCTGCGAGGCCCTGAGGTCCCATGCGGATCTGCTCAGCTTTGATCCTGGCCGGCTTGAGGTAATAGAATCAAGATTGGCTGAACTCCAGAAACTGAAACGGAAGTATGGGCCCTCCCTGGTGGATGTCTTACGGTATCGTGATGAATCCGCGCTCAGGTTGGCGAGTCTGGAGAACTGGCAAGAGGACAGGGATGCTCTGGCCCATGAAATCCAGGAGCTTGAAAGTGAGGTCCATGCCAGGGCTGAAGCCATTTCAAGCGCCCGAGCCAGGGCGGGGGAGGGCTTGTCTTCTTCGGTTGCCGGCCTCATGGCAAGCCTGGGCATGCCGGCTGCCCGCTTTGTCGTCCGGCTTGAACGCAAACCCCTGGTGGACGGCAAGGTGGTTGTAGGCCCTTACGGAGCTGATGAACCGGAATTCCATGTCTCGGCCAACAAGGGCGAACCGCTGCGGCCTATCGTCGATGTGGCCTCGGGAGGCGAATTGTCCCGGGTGATGCTGGCCATAAAGACGGTGCTGGCCAAGGCAGATGGGGTGCCGGCCATGGTTTTTGACGAAATAGATACTGGCATAGGCGGTGAAGTGGCAATAGGTGTCGGCGAGCATCTTTCTGCCCTGGCTGAAGGCAGGCAGGTTTTATGCATAACACATCTGGCATCCATTGCTGTTCGTGCCGATAATCATATCAAGGTCGAGAAGCTTGTTGATGGCGAGAGGACCATAACCAGGGTTACAACTCTTTCAGGGGATGACCGGGTGCGTGAAATCGCCAGAATGCTGTCGGGGGATGCTGATTCCAGAACGTCCATCGATCATGCTGCGGACCTTATCCGGAAACACGGACGGGGATTGTAATGCCTAAAATCAGCCAGGAACAGCGGAACCGCTATGCCGCCAAGGTCAAGGAACTCAAGGCCGAATCGGATGCCTTGGTATCAAAAGAGCAGGGGCTCCTGAACTTGCTCAAGCAGCCGGGCGGACAGGGCCTGGGCTATGTGCGCATGAAACTTGCCGAGGATACCCTGGCCCTGACCTCGTACCACATTCTGGTGAACACCCTCTCGGTATCCTTGCTTGGAATAAAAAACGAAGATGCCCTTGCAGAGGCACGCAAGACCATCATGCGATGCATAAAGTATCTTGAGGAAATCGTGAGCCCCTTTGTGGATGCGCCTTTCTCGGAGTACGAAAAGAATCTCGAGGCCATCTCCGAGGTATCCTACGATGACAGGTATGCCTTGATCAGGAAGATCGGCTTTGCCATACGGGAAATAGAAGAGGGCTACGGAAGCAATTCAAAGTGGAAGTGGTCATTCGTGGAACTCTGGGGCAAGCATGCCGCGGTCGCCAAGAATCTGCTGAATCTGAAGCAGGCCTTCCAGGACATCGATTTCTCTTCGCCTCACAGGATCATCGTATCCGCCTATGTCGGCTTCATAAAACAGCAGTTCCAGATGACCGCTGACCGCTACCGTGAAAAATACGAGATGTTCTCCAACAAGATGGACGATTTCAAACAGGCTATCGTCTTCCTGAACGCCCTGCGCCGGATTCATACCGTATTCGGAGAACGCACCGAGTCAGAGGAACTGAAGAAGAAGATAGATATCTGGGCTGCCAAGCTGGAGAGCGACCAGAAAAAGCGGGAAGAAGAAGCCAGAAAGCGTTGAGTCTTTCTGTTCCTTCAGTGGCTCTTCAGTCTGCCTTCCGTGACGCAAGCTCGTGCAGAGCGTCAAAAGGCAGGAGGGCGCCCATGGTGGTGTCCACCACACCGCCTTCGGCTCCGCCGAACCGCACAGGAAAGTCCGGGGAAACAAACTCGCTGATGAACTGTCGGCATGCACCACAGGGGCTTACCGGGTAGGTGGCATCCGGGCAGGCTATGGCGAGTGCTGAAAAACGGGTTTTGCCCTGGGCAAGGGCTGAAACGATTGCAGAGCGTTCTGCACAGATTGTCAATCCAAATGAGCGGTTTTCTATGTTGGCTCCAATAACCACCGAGCCATCCTCACACAGCAAGGCTGCACCAACACGGAATTTTGAATATGGTGAATATGATTTTGTTGCGGCTTTCTTGGCTAATTCGAATAATTTTTCTGCATCCATGATAAGCTCCGTACTGAAGTGATCCCACCGTATTGACCGACGGGGATATTACTA
>JAVEXH010000121.1:0-7671 GCA_034004175.1 Spirochaetia bacterium | reverse complement strand
CTCCGGGAGGGCTCCCGGCCGGGACTGCTCACCGCCCAATCGGGGTGCTCCCGGAACAGGCGGCTGTCCTCGTTTACCATTTCCGGCTCCACCCAGATGCCGAACTGCAGGCCCAGGGCTGTAATCTTTTTAGCCAGGGCCGACAGCCCGCCTGGCAGCTTCTTTTTATTGACTGTCCAGTCACCCAGGCCGCGCTTGTCGTCGTTGCGCTCCCCGAACCAGCCGTCGTCAAGCACGAACAGTTCAATGCCAAGCGCCTTGGCCTCCCTGGCCAGGGCCAGGAGCTTGCGCTTGTCGAAGTCGAACTCAGTGGCCTCCCAGTTGTTCACCAGCACCGGCCGCTCCCGGTCGGTCCACCGCCCCCGTACGATATACTGCCGCACAAAACGGTGCATGTTCAGACTTATGCCGTTGTAGCCCGCGCCCGACCAGGTGAGCACAGCCTCGGGCGTGTGGAAGGTCTGCCCCGGTTCCAGCAGCCACTCGAAACCGGAAGGGTTGATACCCGTCAGCAGCCGCAGCTTGCCCGTGAAGGTGCGTTCGCAGATTTCAGCATGGTTGCCGCTGTACACAAGGTTGCTTGCATAGCATTCACCGCTTTCCTCGTCGCAGCCGTCCCTGGCCAGCATCACGAAGGGGTTGTGCCTGGCCGAGCTGTGTCCGGTCTTCGAGTCGTTCACATAGACCCCAGGCAGAACTGCCCGCTCATTGTAATTACGCTCGTTGGCCCAGCAGCCGTCAAAGGTGACAAAGCGCCAGTCGCCGCCGAAGAGGTCCAGCTGGGCACTCATGAGCCTGCGGATCCGCACCGGTTCCAGTCCGTCATTCCTCAGGACTGCAAAGCGGGTAATGACATCACAACCGGTGTAGGCGCAGTAGACGAGATCAAGGGAAAATCCCCCGGCCTCGTCCCGGAGGGTCACGGTAGTCGTGCTCACATCACCAGATCCGCCAAGGGCGCTGGGCAGACCGGGAATGTCCGGACGTCCTGGCCGGTTCTCATGGGAAACATACCGGAAATCGGTGGTCATCGATCCATCCTGGAAGACCAGATCGATCATGGGCTCCCGGAAGTCGCCCTTGCCAAGGCCGGAATGCTCCAGGCACTGGTCGTCAAGGCCGATGGTGGGATGTTCCTGGCTGTGGGCCACCAGGGTGCCGTATCCGGGCACATCATCCTTCTGGGCCAGGGCCGAATAGTCCAACTGGTGGCGCAGACGCCTGCCGTAATACAGATGCCGCAGCTGCCCGGTGGGCAGCACATCCATGATATAACTGGTATGATCTGTATCAATATGTAGCACCTGGGCCATGTTGCCTCCCATCGGACAGACTCAGTATCATGGTCCGACCCCAAGGCGTCAATGCGGAACCTGCATTTGCAGGCCACCAAGGTAGGGGAATGAAGCAGGATAGACACATACCAGCAACCAGAGCCCGGTCTCCATTCACGATGGCCCTTGGTCTGGCAGCAGTTGCCGTCATGGTCCTGCTGGCACCTCTGTCTGTTGCCTGGGTCTCCGGCCACCGGGGTGGATCCGGCACCGGAAGCGGAACTGATGTCCTGGCTGCCCCGGAAGCAACCCAGCCAGATACAGCCCGGCAGCAAGCCATCCAGCCCCTCGGTGTCCGGCCATCCCACCTGGGCAACTCGCCGGTCAGTTCCGTCCCCAACCAGCAGGCCATTACCCTGGCCCTGTGGGCACCCGGGATAGACCACGGCTACGTTCCCCAGGGCCTTGCCTTTGCGGAGGGGCAAGTCCTTGTATCCGGCTACCGTAGCACCAGCCCGGCGGTCTCCATGGGGGCCTGCCGGGTATACCGCGTGGATCCGGCTACCGGCGAATCCACCGGATACTTCGACCTGCCGCCTGCCTGTGGCCACGCCGGGGGCCTTGCCTATGCCGGCGACGGCGTACTGATCCTGTCGGATACACGCCGGCTGTACCGCATCAACCTGGAACATGCCCTGCGTGAGCAGCATGCCCGGAATGCAATCACGGGAATCCTTGATCTGGGAGGAGCCCTGCGCGGATCTTTTTCTGCCTTTGTACCCGCTCAAGCCTGGCCAGGCGATATGTCAGGCAATCAGCCTGACAACCAGACCGGGAGCGAGCCGGTTCCAGGACCAGGCGTGTTCATCGGAGCCTGGTCAACGTCCGCAAGAAAGGCCAGAGGTTACTTCCTGCCCCTGAGTCTTTTTGACAGCCATACTGGTTCCACCATCACAGAAAACAACGCCACACACACCCTGGCGCTGAGGGCCCGCGCCCAGGGTGGATCTTTCGCACCCGACGGGAGCCTCTGGCTCAGCTACAGCAGCCATGATTTCGGCAGGGTAGAACAACTTGATGCTGCCAGCGGGCAGATCCTGGCTAGCTACCTCCTGGTAAACGGTACCGAAGACATCGGATTTGACAATAAGGGCAAGCTCTGGGCTGTCTCGGAGGCAGGAAGCCTGCGCTGGCGCAGCTGGCGTACCAGTTTCCCCGTTGTTTTCAGGCTGGACACTACTCTGCTGGAATAGATCCATCAATATCGAACCTGGGGTAATCTGAAGCCTTGCCGGAGTTTCCGGAAGGCTTGTACCGGCCTGCAGCGCTGCCCGGCCTACTCCAGAGGTCCCCGGTATCTGGCCACATCCAGGCTGTCCAGGGCCTTGCCCCACCAGCGCAGCCTGGCAGAGAATCCGTCAAAACTCCTGAGCTCCCCAGGAGTCCAGGCGGTCTCCGCCAGGGCAGACAAGCGTGGGAAAGCCATGTATTCAACATGCCGCCCGAAGTACATTATCTCCGTCCACAGGTTCCCCTGCATGCCCAGAATCCGGGACTTCTGGTTTTCAGACAGGTTTTCAAGGGGATCGAACAGGTAGCTGTCTTTTACGGTACTCACGCCAAGGTGTCCAGGCTCATCGGGAACATCACGGTGCTTGTGGTCCAGATAGCAGGCCCGGGAACCAGGGCACATCACCACATCATGTCCGGCCTCGGCTGCCTCCCTGCCACGCTCGGCACTGCGCCAGGCCATGACGATGGCATCCTTTGGCGTAGCGCTCTGGACAATTTCATCCCAGCCAACGGGTCGCCTTCCCCGGCGGCGCAGGATGCCGGCTGCCTGACGGGTAAACCAGCCCTGGAGGGCGGCGGCATCGGGCAGGCCTTCATCTGCCATCCTTTTGCGGCACCGGGGACACAGTGCCCAGCGCTCGGTCGGCACCTCGTCTCCACCGAAATGCACGTAGAGGCCAGGGAACAGCCTGACCACCTCGTCCATCACCTCCTCCAGGAACATGAAGACATCATCATTGCCCGCGCACAGTACATCGGCATAGATTCCGAACCGGTCTTCAGGTTCAAAGCGGCTACCGATGCATGAAAACTCCGGGTGGGAAGACAGAAGGGCCAGGACATGCCCGGGCATCTCGATCTCCGGTATCACCGTGACATGCCGCTGGGCTGCATGGGCCAGGATGTCCTGTATGGCATCCTCATCGTAGTACAGGGTCCGTTCCAGAGGCGGGACATAGCGGCGGTCCACCTTACGGGCTGAATTCTGCACCAGCTCAGGCCGTCCCGGAATGGGCAGACGCCAGCCCTGGTCATCAGTCAGATGCCAATGGAAGCGGTTGAGTTTGTGCAAGGCTGCAAGATCGATGAGACGTTTGATGAAGGCTGGTTCGAAGAAATTGCGCACCGTGTCCAGCATGAAACCCCGCCAGCCAAAACGCGGAGCATCCTCTATGATGCAGCAGGGAATCCGGCCTTCCCAGATCAGGGCAAGGGCGCGGAGGGTCTGAAGGCCATAGAAGGCCCCCGCAGAAGAAGAGGCCGCGATCCTGGCGCCTGAAGGCCTGAGTGCCAACCGGTAACCTTCAGGCTCAAGATCAGCCACATAGCGCACCCGGATGGCAGCCCTCCTGTCCTCCACCACTACCACAGGCAACGTGAAGGCTGCGGACAAGGCCTCTGCAGCCCAGGCCGCCTCAGCGGCAAAAGGCGGATCGGCTGAAATATCGAAAGGAAGCTTGGGATGGTATGAATCGGGGCAATATTCAAAGACCCGGGGGCGGGGTACAAGCCCGCCGTCTGGTGGTGTATTCCGGATTGGCGGCATACCTCGGTGTAACGGTACAAACCGGTTTCGTCAAGACCGGAGTGCGCTTCCCGGAAACGCTCACTGCATCGACAGCAAGCAACAAGCCTCACAACTGGATGATGCCGACAAACAGGGGGCCAAAGATCACAGCCACACTGCCTACCAGTTTGATGAGTATGTTCAGCGATGGTCCGGCGGTATCCTTGAACGGGTCTCCCACCGTGTCACCTACCACCGCAGCCTTGTGCTGTTCACCGCCCTTGCCGCCGAAGTGGCCAGCCTCGACAAACTTCTTGGCGTTGTCCCAGGCACCGCCGGCATTGGACATCATGGTGGCAAGGGTGAAGCCTGATATCATTGCACCCAGAAGTAGACCGGCCACAGCCCGTGGCCCCAGCACAAAGCCGAGAGCCAGAGGCGCCATGATCACCAACAGGCCTGGCAACAGCATGGATTTCAGTGCAATGCGCGTTGCTATGTCTACACAAGCCACGTAATCGGGCTTGGCCTTCCCTTCCATGAGACCCGGAATTTCCTTGAACTGCCTTCGTACCTCGTCCACAATGGCAAAACCACCAACCCCTACACTCCTCATGGCCAGGGCACTGAACAGGTGCGGCAACATGCCACCAAGAAGCACTCCCGCAATCACATCCACACTGGTAAGACTGACAATCTCCAGTTGTGTCACCTCGAAATACGTGGCCAGCCACGCCAGGGAGGCCAGGGAGGCACTTGCCATGGCAAAGCCCTTGCCCAGAGCAGCGGTTGTATTGCCTACAGCATCCAGGGCCTCGCAGCGTTCCCGGGTCTGTTCACCAAGCCCCGCCATCTGGGCTATGCCGGCCGCATTGTCGGCTATGGGTCCATAGCAGTCCATGGCCAGGAGCATTCCGAGATTCATCAGCATGCCCATGGCTGCTACCGCAATGCCAAGCAGTCCGGCAAACAGGTACGCCATGATGGTAGCCACCATCACCAGGAGTACAGGGGCCACAGTACTGAGCATGCCCATGGCCATGCCCTCTATCACAAGGACAGCCGCTCCATTCTGGGACGAACGGGCTATCTCCTGGGTTGGATGATGATCGGTGGAGGTAAAATACACCGTAGATAGGGAAATCAGGAAACCAGAGCCCAGCCCGCAGAGCAGGGCCCAGAAAAGAGCCAATTCTCCCAGGAACCCGCGGATGATCAGGAAACTGACCAGAACCATCAGGGTGTTGCTCACGTACACCCCGCGGTTCATGGCACCTTCTGCATGCTTCACTTCCTGCTCGAAGGTCTCGGAACCCCTGTCCCTGGGGCGCACGGACAAGACTCCTGCAATGGACACCAGTATTCCAGCGGCAGCCAGCAACAAGGGTAGGAACATGCCCTGGCGGTGACCCAGAGCTGATACACCCAGAACCATGGCTGCGGCAATGGAAGAAACATAACTTTCAAACAGGTCGGAACCCATTCCAGCCACGTCCCCGACATTGTCACCTACATTGTCGGCAATCACTGCCGGGTTTCTGGCATCGTCTTCTGGGATGCCATATTCAACCTTGCCTACCAGATCGGCTCCCACATCGGCACTTTTAGTAAAAATGCCCCCTCCGGCACGAACGAACAAAGCCACCGATGAAGCGCCAAAAGCATAACCCAGCCAGACGTGACGATCCGGCCAGATGAAGGCTGTCAGGGACAGTCCAAGCAAACCAAGACCAACCACACAGAAACCCATCACCGCGCCGCTTGAAAAAGCCAGTCTGAGCCCTTTGCTCCAGCTGCCGATTGCAGCCTGCGCCGTGCGGGTATTGGCAAGGGTGGCTATGTTCATGCCAAGCCAGCCGGCCAGGGCAGAACTCAGGGTGCCGGAAAGATATGCAATGCCTGTCTGGGGTGACGGCTTGACCAGGACAAGGAGCACAACAGTGGCGATGGCCGTAAACAGACCCAGTGTCAGGTACTCCCGCTGAAGAAATGCATGTGAGCCCAGTCTTATGGCCTGTGAGATTTCCCTCATGGTATCATTGCCAGGATTTTCACGCAGGATCATGTAGGACAAGTACATCACAAACACCAGGGCAGCAATACCGCCACCAAGAACCAGAATCTGCAGGGTGGTTGAATGCATGATACCTCCCTTGCGTATCTTGCTGTATTCAAATCTAGGACTACCCGCTATCAAAGTCAATATTTCTTTGCTTTTTATCCTTTGCAGTCAGGTTTGCAGCAAGCGGATCACAGGAGAACCTCTTGAGCATTTGCATATATCCTTCCGATGATCATACTCATTGGATGATGTCACCACTGGAGAAACCATGACACCCGAACCCGCGAGCATACCAGCACACAGGCAATCGGACAGCACGGCCAGCCAGTCCACAGACCTGGCTGGAACAACCCGGAAACGCCTGCTTCTGGTTGAGGACGAGGCCATCATCGCCCTTGGCGAGAAGAAACAGCTCGAGCGGTATGGCTACGAAGTGATAACTGCCATCAGCGGCCAGAAGGCGGTGGAAGTCTGCAAAACTGACCCGGCCATCGACCTTATCCTGATGGATATAGACCTCGGGCGCGGCATGGACGGAACCGAAGCAGCCAGACTGATACTTCAGGACCGGGATATACCCGTTGTATTCCTGTCCAGCCATACGGAACCGGACGTCGTGTCCAGAACCGAAGCAATTACATCTTATGGCTATGTAGTCAAGAATTCGAGCATCACCGTAGTGGATGCCTCGATAAAGATGGGTTTCAAATTGTTCCAGGCCAACCAGCAGACCCTGTCGCTGAACAAGAAACTTGAAGCCACCCTGGATGCCCTCCCCGAACTTCTGTTCGAGGTGGATCTTGATGGTAGATACTGGGATGCCCATTGTCCCGATCCAGGCCTGCTGTACAAACCCCTGGATGATCTCATGGAGACGCGTATCACAGACAGATTGCCCTTACCCGCTGCAAACATAATCATGGCTGCCATCGCTGAAGCCCATGAAAAGGGCCTGGCAACCGGCAGGCAATATGAGCTGCCAATGGCCTCAGGCTCACACTGGTTCGAACTGACTGTATCCCGCATGGCCAGCCAGCACGAAACACCACACTTCATCCTCTTCTGCCAGGACATCACCGATCGCATATCGGCCAGCAGGCACAGGATAAAACTGGAGCAGGAATTGAAGGAAAGCAAGGACCAGGCTGAACGGCTGCTGGAGGTTGCTGCAGAAATCATCATGTGCCTCGACACCAACGGTACCATCTCGCTGTTCAATGACAATGGTCACTACGTGCTGGGATACGAGCCACCCTACCTGATAGGGAAGAACTGGTACGAGACCTGCCTGCCTGAAGAACTGCAGGAAGAGGTAGCCGGTTTCCTCGCAAGCCTGCGGAGAGGCAGTTCGGAAATCCTGGTTCCCCATACAAACGAAGTGCTTACCAGAACCGGTGAACGCAGGACCATACTCTGGCACAACACTATCATCAAGGATGCCAATGGCGCATTCACCGGCATCCTGAGCTCGGGCCAGGACATCACCGACCGTATCAGGATGGAGAAAGCCCTGAGGGAGAGCGACCAGCGGTTCA
>JAVEXH010000120.1:0-7731 GCA_034004175.1 Spirochaetia bacterium | reverse complement strand
TGGTTGGCTCCCATGGCATAGGCGCCGAGGGTCATGCCTTCTATGAGGGCGTGGGGATCGCTCTCTATTTCGTTGCGGTTCATGTAGGCGCCGGGGTCGCCTTCGTCGGCATTGCATACCACCCACTTGTCCGGTCCCGGCTTGTCGGCCATGAGCTTCCACTTCATGGAGGTGGGAAAGCCGGCGCCGCCGCGGCCGCGGAGTCCGGATTTCTCGACCTCGGCAATGACCTCTGCGGGTTTCATGGAGCTGACCGCCTTCACAAGTGCACCATAACCGCCTACGGCTATGTATTCATCAATGTCGTCGGGGTTGATCATGCCTGCGTCACGGAGCACCACTTTTTCCTGCCCGTCGAAGAAGGGAATCTCGTTCCAGTGCCGCAGTTGCGGGAACCCTTCGCCGAAGTCCAGGACCGAGGTCCGGAAATCCCAGGACTCGAACTTGCCCGCGGCTTTCTTTGACAGCTTCTCCAGGAGTTTGGGATCTTTGGCGGCTTCCACGATGCCGGCAGCGTCCTTGGGGCTGACCTTGGTGAAAAGCAGGGCTGGCTTGCCCGGTACGGAGAGGACGACCAGGGGCTCCGCGGCACAATAGCCAAGACAGCCGACGGGCACAATGGCAGGATCGGTCCCGCCCTTGCCGTGTGTCTTTTCCACGGCCTTCCGGAGAGCCGTCTGGACCAGGTCGGAACCGTTGCCTATGCCGCAGGTTCCCATGCCTACGGAGATGCGTGCACTCGGCGGTGTCAGCTTGGCCAGGCCACGGGCCTTCACGCCGTCGAGATCAGTCAGGTTTTTCAGTCTGGTCATTTACACCCCTCCTTCCGCAGGCCTTCCAGGATGGCGGTGAGACGTCCCTGGGTTATCCGGGAATGGATTATGCCGTCTATGGCAACTACAGGAGCCAGGGCGCATTGGCCGAAGCAGGCCACCGTGCGTACGGTGAAGTGCCTGTCCTCTGTCGTGAAGGACGGTTCTTCATCTTCCCTGAACTCAGGGAAACCCAGCCGGCGGGCTGCTTCTTCAAGCAGACCCAGTGAGCCGCGGGTATGGCAGGCTGTACCGCGGCAGACTACTATGGAGTGTTTGCCCTGGGGCTTGAGGTTGAAGAATGAGTAAAAGGTTGCTACCGAGTATACCCGCGACAGGGGAGTATCAGTCTTCTCCGCAATGCTGCGGAGGGTTTCCTCACTCAGATACCGATGCTCGTTCGCCTCCTGGGCTTCCTCCAGAATGCCCAGCAGGGCTCCGGGCTTGCCCTGGTACTTGCTGACCAGTGCTTCAAGCCGGACTTCCGGCTGGCCTTCAGGCCGGGAGTCTTTGCGCTCCATAACGCCTCCTTGGGATTACCCTGAGTGCATCGGGAGGTATCCAGCGTACAAGGCACGGACGGCGTTCGGTTGGAGCGTCGACCCCCGGCGCGGACACAAAAATGCAGACGGGGTTGATGTCCCTGTGATGGTACAACGGTTTAGCTATTAAAACAAGAAAATAATATAGATATAAGCTAATCTATATATAAATCATTATAAAATTCTTAATCTAAACAATTGCATTGTACGGCCGGGAATCACTATCCTGCAGGCTTCTGATTCAAATCATGCCACCGGCTTGAACCTGATTGACCAAAGGGCTATCCTGAAACTACATGAAAACAGGAATAGGATTTGTTACCGGCCGGAAGGGGTTCAAGAACCTCTTCCGTACCTATGTGAACAGCTGGAACGAAGCCGGCTTCGTGGAAGACCCCAGCATGACCCTGCGGCTGTTCGTGGCCTACGACCTGTCGTATTCGGGCACCAATCCCAGCGATTACAAGCGCGTCGATGCGGCCCTGGCCAGCAAACTGGACGGCTTGTCATACTTCGGATCAACCCGGATAGCCGAGGAGCGGCGTACCCTGGTGCGGGAAGGCGTGCTGGATACCCAGGAGACTGAACTGCTCTTCGGTGACGGCTATGGCAAAAAGAGGAATGCTGTGGTCTGGTTTGCCCTGCGGGCTGGCATGGACCGGCTCCTGTTCATCGATGATGACGAGTACCCCTTGTCGGTGGAACGGGGCGAGCCCCTGCTATGGCGCGGACAGTCCATCCTCGGTGCCCATCTTCATGCCTCGGCTGATGCGGATGTTACCCATGGGCGGCATTGCGGCTACATTTCGCCGATCCCGAAGGTCATGTTCGACGATACCCTGCCGGAGAGTGTCTTTGCGGAGTTCATCGAGGCCTTGTCCAACGATATCGTGTCCTGGGATACCATCAAGCGGGTGGTCATAGGCGATGGCGGCGTTACCTATGCCGATCCGGCAGTGTTGGCAAGCATGGAGCCGGTTGAAGTCCTTTCGGTGAAGGGCATGAAGTTCATCAGCGGAGCCAATCTCTGCCTGAACCTGCAGAAAGGCGGGGCGGATTCTCCCTTCTTCAATCCTCCGGGAGCCAGGGGAGAGGATACCTTCCTGTCCACCTGCTTCGAGGACAAGAAGGTCCTGCGAGTGCCGGCTTACACCTTCCATGACGCCTTCCTGCGCTATCAGGCCCTGCTGCATGGAGTACTGCCCCGGCGGCTGACCCCCGTGGATGCCAGGGATCCCGGGGTGGTCAAGCGTTTCGCAAAGGCTTCCATTGGCTGGGTACGCTACAAACCCTTGCTTACCTACATAACAGACCGGTCGCAGTACGAAGCGACCATGGAGTCCATGCGGAGCACCTTCGAGCGGCACGGTCCGCTGTTGCGTTCGTATTTCAATGCCGCCGAGTTCACCAAGCTCTTGCCCGAGCTGAAGCGCTACACCAGAAGGGTTCCCGAGCATTTCGAGCTTTTCCAGCGGACCAAGGAAGCCTGGACCAAGGCGCTTCCCTGGGCCAGAGCCAACAGGCTGGGACCGGCAGCCTTCTGACGAGGGACGAGGGACGGGGGACGGGGCAGGGCACTGCAGCCTACTGTACCAGGTCGACCACCTGGTTCAGCCACTGCCTGCGTTCGGCGTAGCTGCTCTTCCTGAGATTCCAGAATACGTGGATCCTGGAATCCAGGACGCCGCAGAATTCCAGGACGTTGTGTTTCCACACCCGGGCAGGTGGCCAGTCATCGGCTTTGCCCGAGGGGGGCGGGGTGGCATCTGTGGTCATGAACACATCTACCCGCTTGCCGGCGAACAGGCCGGGGGCATTCTCGTCCCGGAAGTCGGCCTCCCTGAAGCCGTAGGCAACACCGGGTCTGAAGACCCGGTCTATGAAGCCTTTCAGTATGGCCGGCGGTCCGCCCCACCAGTCAGGATGAACAAAAACAAGGCGTCCGGCCTCACGGATAGCCTCCTGGTAGCGCAGGGTTGCCTCGTCAAAGCTGAACTTTCGGGGCAGCTCCTCGGCCGGCATCACCGGGTTGAAATTCTCTGCATATAAGTCCAGCAGGTTTGTTTCACTGATCGTAGCCATGGCCTCCGAGGCCATGATTTCCGAGGCTATAGCCCGGTTGAAGCCCTCTTTCTTTGCCTGGGCCAGAACTATCAAAGCTTTCATCCATTCCCCTTGTCTTATTCCCTGGTTCTGAGTATTAATATAAAGAAGAATACCTTACAAGAATAGTAGGATATATGGATAAACACTACACGGAGAGCGATTTGCTGGAGATTCTCAAGGATGTGGAAGATCCTGAGCTGGGGTTTTCCATAGTCGACCTGGGACTGGTATACCGGACAGAGCATAAGGCCGGGGTGATAGAGGTGGATTTTACCCTGACCTCTCCCGGTTGCCCGATGAGTGAACAGCTCGGCGACGACATAGTGCGGAAGTTGAAAAAAGCTACCGGGGTGGCAAACGTCAAGGTACAGCTGGTCTGGAATCCACCCTGGACCGAAGAGAAGGCCAGTGACGAGGTGAAACTCGCCTTTGGCTACCCGATATGGTAAGGAGATACTATGAGTTCATTAAGCATACACGGTCTTGCCGCGGGGCTGGCAGATAAGCGGATAATCGAGGGGCTGGACCTGGAGGTGGGCGACGGGGAAGTGCATGCCCTTATGGGGCCAAACGGCCACGGGAAGAGCACCCTGGCCAATGTATTGATGGGTCACCCCAGATATCTGGTTGAATCCGGAGAGGTCAAGCTGGACGGAGAGGATATCCTCGAACTGGACGTATCGACCCGGGCAAGGCGGGGGCTTTTTCTTGCCTTCCAGTATCCGGCCGAGATACCAGGGGTAACGGTGGCAAAATTCCTGAAACGGGCTACCGATCTGCGCCCCGGTCCGCCGGCCAACGCTTCCGCCTTTTTGGGGGAATTAAAGGAAAACCTGCGCTTTCTGGAGATAGACCCCGCCTTTGTCAACCGTTACCTGAATGACGGTTTCTCCGGGGGCGAGAAAAAGCGGATGGAGATACTGCAACTGCTTATGCTCAAGCCGCGTTTTGCCATTTTTGATGAAACCGACTCCGGCCTGGACGTGGATGCCCTGAAGGTAGTTGCCGCCGGGATAAACCGGCTCCGTGGTCAGGGTTTCTCTGCCCTGGTTATAACCCATTACCGGCGACTTCTGGATCTGGTAGCGCCTGACCGGGTGCATATCCTTGAACGGGGACGCATTGTCGCCACCGGCGGCTTTGAGCTGGTGGAGCTGCTTGAAAAGGACGGCTACGACGGCGTACGCCGCTTGTCCGCGGAGGCCGTCCATGCGTGATCCTGCAAGCTTCGGGGCGGCAACCTCCGCTGCAGTCGCCGATCCGCAGGTCCGGGAAGATCGCCGCCAGGACACGCGCCCGACACCGGCGGCCGCTTCTGCCGATGAGCTGCGCGATATAGGCAGCGGCTACGAGGAACGATTCGGCTTTTCCATGCCAGACCGCTCGCTGATGCGTACCGCCGTGGGTCTGGACGAGGATACCGTCCGCGCGATAAGCAAGGCCAAGGACGAGCCCGACTGGATGCTGCGTTTCCGTCTGCGCTCCCTTGAGTTGTTCCGCTATCTGCCCATGCCCGCCTGGGGTGCAGACCTGTCCGGGCTGGACTTTGAATCCATGTGTTATTACTCCAAATCTTCCGAGGGTCCATCAAAAACCTGGGAGGACGTGCCTGAACAGATAAAGCGGACCTACGACCGCCTGGGTGTACCGGAGGCTGAAAAGAAATGGCTGGCCGGGGTGGGTGCCCAGTATGACTCGGAAATGGTCTACCATAATATCCGGGTCGACCTGGAAAAACAGGGGGTACTCTTTTCAGACGTGGAATCGGCAGTGCGCAACCATCCGGATATAGTAAAGCGCTATTTTGGCACTATTGTACCCCCGGATGACAACAAATTCGCCGCCCTGAACAGCGCCGTCTGGTCCGGTGGTTCCTTTGTCTATGTACCCAGGGGAGTGAAGGTCGACATACCACTTCAGGCCTATTTCAGGGTCAATTCCAAGGGTTTCGGGCAGTTCGAGCGGACCCTCATCATCGCCGACGAGGGCTCCTTTGTCCACTATATAGAAGGTTGCACAGCTCCGGTGTTTACCCAGGACAGCCTGCATTCGGCGGTGGTGGAGATCATAGCCCTGAAAGGTGCCCGCATACGCTATTCGACGGTGCAGAACTGGTCATCCAACATGTACAATCTGGTTACCAAACGAGCCTTTGCCTACGAGGACGCGGTAATGGAGTGGGTGGACGGCAACATAGGCTCCAAGGCAACCATGAAATACCCCGCCATTTTTCTGATGGGTGAACGGGCCCGGGGCGAGGTCCTGTCCATAGCCTTTGCCGGAAAGGGGCAGGAACAGGATACAGGGGCTAAAATCTTCCATTTCGCGTCGAATACCTCCAGTGTGGTCACTTCCAAGTCCATATCCAAAGACGGCGGCACGGCCAGCTACCGGGGCCTTGTCAAAATGGAGGCGGGGCTTGAGAACATACGTTCCAAGGTCGAGTGCGACGCCCTGATCCTTGATCCTGCTTCCCGGTCCAACACCTATCCGGTGATGGATATCCGTTCCGAAGACGCCAGGATGGAGCACGAGGCCAAGGTTTCAAAAATCAGCGAGGATCAGCTCTTTTATCTGATGAGCCGGGGGCTGACCGAGGATGAGTCGGCGGCAATGCTGGTCAACGGCTTCATAGACCCTCTGGTAAAGGCCCTTCCCATGGAGTACGCGGTGGAGCTTAACCGTTTGATAGAGCTGGAGATGGAGGGTTCGGTAGGATGAGTACCCTGGCTACCCTCGAAAGGCCCAGCTATCCGGCCATAACCAGAGATGAAAGTTCCGGGGCTGCGCTGGTCTTCTTTGCCGCGGATACCTCTTCGGAAGAATTCCTGCCCCTGAGTCTGGTCTACCCGGGGTGTGAAACGGGAGCAGGGGTTTCACGGATGCGGATAGAACTGGAACGCGGAGCCAGGGCCAGGCTTGTTCTCCGCTATGGGACTGCCGGGATTCTGCCTGAGGCTCAGCCTGAAGGCAGCAAACACACAGGCGGAAACAGTAGTGATGGAGCCATCATGGGCGGGGGCAGCACACTGCCGGTTTTCCGCACCGCCCTGGATATCCGCCTTGACGCGGACGCGCGGCTGGAACTATTCGTCGTATCGGCTTTGCCCCGCGGCCTGGGCCGGGAAGCGGTGGATACCGCAATCCTTGGCGACAGAGCCAGTCTGGTCTGGACCGAGGCAGGTTTTGATGAAGGTGAAGGCAGGTATGAGCTGGGTGTCGACCTGTCCGGAAAAGCCAGCGAACTGGACTTTGCGGGTGCCTACGGCGCGGCCGGAAAGACAGACAGGCTCCATGTACTCAACGAGCGTCACGGGGCTCCGGGAGCCAGAAGCAGGGCGGTGATGAAATCCGCCTTGCGGGATTCAGCCCGTCTCTGCTTTCGTGGCCTGATTCATGTAGAGCCCGGCGCTCCGGGTACGGATGCCTATCTGTCCAACCGCAATCTTATACTGGACGACGGCGCGCGCGCCGAAAGTCTGCCCCAGCTCAGGATAGAGACCGATGATGTTGCCTGCAGCCACGGCTCGGCGACCGGGGGGCCCCGGGAGGATGAGATGTTCTATCTCATGAGCCGTGGCCTGGACCGGGATAGCGCCCGCAGGCTTCTGGTTCTGGGCCATCTTGGATCAGTCCTTGACCGTGCTCCACCGGATCTTGCCGGGGAACTTGAGGACCTCGCTGCCAGAGCCCTGGGCGGGGCTGCCGGGGCGGAGGCAGGTGCCGGGGTACGGCCATGAGGCAGGCCTTTGTTGGCGGAGGGGCTGGCACGGCAAACGTGGCGGTCGCGAAGGCGCTTAAAGCCGAATTCCCGCTTTTTGACCGGCAGCCTGAGCTGGCCTACCTGGACAACGCTGCTACCACACAAAAGCCAGGAGCAGTGCTGGATGCCGAAGCCGATTTTTACCGTTTTTCATGCGCCAACGTGCACCGGGCAATTCACGCTCTGGGCGAGGAGGCTACCGGCCGCTACGAGGCCGCCAGGACACGTATCGCCGGGTTTATTGGCGCCGCGCCACGGGAACTGGTCTTTACCAGCGGGACGACCGCCTCCATCAACCTGGTAGCCAGAACCCTGGGCGAGGAGTTTGCGGCTGGAGACGAGATTGTGCTCTCCGAGATGGAGCACCACGCGAATATCGTACCCTGGCAGATGCTGGCTGCAAGGAGGGGGTTCGTGCTCCGCTATATTCCGCTTGCCGATACCGGTGAACTGGATCTGGCAGCTAATGAACGGCTTCTGGGGCCGCGTACACGCCTGGTCGCCCTGA
>JAVEXH010000119.1:0-7737 GCA_034004175.1 Spirochaetia bacterium | reverse complement strand
CAGGCCATACAAGATATGCGTTGCGGCTATGCGGCCATGATTGCCCACATAGATCTTGAGGTTGGCCGTATCCTGGAACATCTGTACAGCTCGGGCCTGGCAGAGAATACCCTGGTGGTCTTTACCAGCGACCATGGTGACATGCTCGGAGACCATGCAAGCCTGGTCAAAGGAGCGATGCTGCACGATCCCTGCGTTCACGTGCCCTTGATCATGCGCTGGCCTGGAGTACTCGATGACGGAAAACCCAGTGATGCCCTGGTACAGCTGCATGACCTGGCTGCCACCTTCCTGGCTGCGGCCGGTGCTACTGCGGCAGACCTGCATTCGTGGATGCCCGATGCCAGGAACCTGGCTTCCAATGTCTCAGGGAGCTACGATGCCTTCAGGGATTTTGCGGTCTGCGCCTACCGGAACTCCGGCATAAACGACACAGGCCGATACTGGGATCCGCCCATCAACTCGACCATAGTCAGGCGCGGGAAATGGAAACTCCACACCTACCATCCGGTGCAGGGTAAACAGGAACAGCCGATCTACAAATTGTTCGATATGGAGACCGATCCCCGTGAGTCCAGGGATCTGGCAGCTGATCCTGCCCAGGCAGGCATCCTGAACCAGTTGAAGGATGACCTCATAAGCTGGCTGCTGGGAGCAGAACTGGGCCGGGGTGGCCGGGGTGGTGCAGCCCTGCCCAAAAAAGACCAGCTTATCAAGAACGCCCTGGAGTTTGACTCAACCAAAAAGGCTGGACAATGAGCAGCAAGGTACAATCAGCTTCATCAAGGGTCACCACTGGCCTGCGCAATCACATACCCCTGTCCGGCCCCGCTACCCGGGAACCCTGCGACGGCACTGAATCTCCGATGCGGGTATCCCTGGGCTTCACCCCCAGGTGGTACCGCGACAGGCTGGGCATGGATTTCGGAGAACCCTGGCACCTTGATCCGGTCTACCGCTACGAGCAGTCCGTGTGTATGCGCCAGTTGCTGCAGGAAGTCTTTCCTACTGTTGACTACTTCAGGTTGAACCTGCGGGACAGGGCAGCAGGAAGCAGACCCGCTGCCGATGGAGGCTTCTGCCCGGAATGCGCCACCATCTCAAGCGTCTTCGGCATCATGCTGGTATCATCGTGCTACGGCCTTCAGCTGGCGTACCGGGAAGACAACTGGCCTGATGCCGCCGGGGGTGCCCATTTGGACAAGGAAACCCTGACCGGGCTCATTGCCCGGGGACCCTTCGATTTTTCACGGCCGGATACCATAGCCCGATCACTGCCAGGCGGAGGCCCGACCATCAAAGCCTTGTTTGGCCAAATGGACGAGATAGCCAAACGCTGGGGTCCCATCCATGGCTACCTCAACTACCAGGGCATCCTGAACATAGCCCTGAAACTGCGGGGCAACGACATCTTCATGGACATGTACGACGATACGGAGTTTGTAAAAAGCCTCTTCGGCCACATCGCACGAACCATCGGTGATCTGTCAAAAACCATTCAGGCCCGCCAGCGGGAATCGGGCTTTGCCATAGACCTGCTCTCCATGAGCAATTGCGTGATGAACATGGTATCACCACAGCAGTACGAGGACTTCGTATTGCCTTTGGATCAAAGACTATCAGAGGGGTACGCACGCTTCGGGGTGCATACCTGCAACTGGGTGATAGATCCCTATGCGGGGTCCCTGCGCAAGATTGACAAGATGGACTACATCGACACCGGAACCGGCTCTGATCTGAGGCGGCTCAAACGAGTATTCCCGGACACCAGACGAGCCGTGTTGTATACCCCCGGAGAGGCGGAATCGAAGAGCCTTGATGAACTGCACAGAGACCTCGAACGCATAGCACGGGAGTACGCACCGTGCGACATTGTGCTGGCTGATGTAGAAACTACCATGCCTGATACCCGTATCAATGACTTCCTTGCAATGGCAAACGAACTTGAAGGCCTGGTGGACGATTGATCACCGCCGGAACAGGAGTATTATATGAAGCATGAAACCATCGCAGACGGCGTCTGGCCCACGATGATAACCCCCTACACCGAAGATGGCTCCATAGACTACGGAACCCTTGAGAAGATGGTCGACTGGTTTGTTGACCGCGGCGTGGCAGGCCTGTTTGCCGTATGCCAGTCCAGCGAGATGTTCTTCCTGAGCCTGAGGGAACGGCTGGAACTGGCCCGGGCCTGCGTCCGGTTTGCCAAGGGCCGCATCCCTGTCATTGCCTCCGGCCTCATAGCCGACGATCTTTACGATCAGATCGAAGAGGCCGGAATGATGGCCGACACCGGGGTGGAGGCAGTCGTGCTGCTGACCAACCGGTTTGCCCGGGCCGATCAGGGCGACGAGGTGTTCAAGCGGAACCTGGAACGTTTCCTCAGTGCCCTGAGTGATGACATCCTCCTGGGCTTCTACGAGTGCCCGGCACCATACAAGCGCCTGGTATCACCGGAGATCATGAAGTTCGCCGTGGAGACCGGCCGCTTCGGCTTCCTCAAGGATACCAGCTGTAGCATGGCCGGTATCAAGGAGAAGCTACGCATAGCCAAGGGTTCGAATTTCAAACTGTTCAATGCCAATGCCGCAACCCTGCTTGATTCCCTGAAAGCTGGCTGCGCAGGTTACTCCGGGGTCATGACCAACTTCCATCCGGACCTGTACTCCTGGATCTGCGACCACTGGAAGGACCAGCCCGAGCTGGCTGCCGAACTCCAGGACTTCATAGGCCTTGCATCCGTCATCGAATACCAGCTGTACCCGGTCAACGCCATGTACGCCCTGTCGCTGGAGGGTCTCCCGTTCAGGCTGTCCAGCCGCCGTGCAGACGCCTCGCGCTTCAACGAGTCCATGCGCCGGGAGGTAGAGCAGCTACTAGCCCTCTCGCACCGGTATGCAGCACGTTGCAGTAAAGTCCCGGGTGCATGAGACCTGACCAGTCCCTGACAGCGCCCCTGCGTGTCTACCAGGCTCTGTCAGGAGGTATCCCCGACAGGGTTCCCTTCGTACCCAAGATATGGGTAGACCTTGCAGCCAGGCTGACGGGAACAGATCTTGTCGACGTTATCGAAAAGCCACAGACAGCCCTTGATGTGCTGCTGGAGGCAGCCCTTGCCGTGGGCGCAGATGGGGTGCGGCAGTTCCACTTTCCGGCGCGCAGGACCACCGAGGAAGCTGGCATTGTCTATGAAGTCGATGCAAAGGGTACAAAAACCGGGCGCATCGACATGCAGGGCGGATTGGGAACCCAGCTGTTTTCAAGCAGCCACTACCAGCTGGAAGACCCCTATATCATGGCCCATTGCCATTACTGGAAAAGCCCCGAGCCGGCGGTGAAGAGCCTGGCAGACGCCAATCGTATCTGCGTACCTGGCAAAGGCTTTTATGTCGAGCTTGGCTGGGCCGACCGCCAGCGCAGGGTCATGAACCGTGCCGGGGACAGCATAGCCATCATCGGAGACTGCAACTCGGCCACCCTGGCCTTCTACGAAACCCTCCGCGGCATGGACCAGGCCATGTTCGATCTGATCGATGAACCTCAGCTGGTACATGCCGTCATGGACAAGGGCCTGGCCATCGCCATTGAGAAGGGGAAGTTCAACATAGACCTGGGACTGCGCATACTGCGGCTGAACGATTCCATAGCCAACATGTCAGTCATCTCACCTGGCCACTGGCGGCAGTTCATAAAACCACGCATCACCGAATTCTGTGCCGAGCTTCACCACTACGAACCCGCCGTACGCATCTACTGCCATATCTGCGGCAATATCCTGCCCGTGCTGGCCGACCTTGTGGAAACGGGACTGGACTGCATAGCTCCCCTGGATCCACTGGGCGGCTTCACCTGTCGGCAGGCCAGGGAGGCAGTGGGTCAGAGCGTAGCCCTGATGGGGGGAATAAACACCATGTCCTTCCTGGACAAAAGCCCGGATGGAATTGCCCAGGAAGCCAGGGCCTGCATAAACGGAGCAGGCCTGCAGGGGGGCTTTATCCTGGGTTCGGGCTGCGTGGTGCCCAGGGATGCAAAAGCCGACACTCTCCTGGCATCGGCCGAGGCGGCACATCAATTTGGCAGGTCTAAACCTACCTGTCAGTTTCCATATCTGCTTGAATAAAAAACCGCAATGGATCTCCGCTCAGCCTCGGACATGGTGCCCTTGAACCAGGCGTGTTCAGGCAAGGCCAGTATGCTTTCCGTAACCCCAGGCATCAGTTTTTCTGCCTCCGGGATAAACTCCATATAGAACCGGTGTGCCACCTCATAGAAACCATGCCACTGGGTATAATCGGGACCCATCATGGCTGCACCATGACGGGCTCTCCGCCCCTCGTGGTGCCAGAGGAAGAAATACTCCCATTCAATATCCTCATTGAATGGGGTGGGATCTATCTTTCCCGTCTTCTGTAATTCTTCCAGGACGTCCCGGGCGGGTTTCGCAAATTTTTCATCAAAAAGGTTTACCACTTGGTCAAACTGCACATAGAAGTTATCTACATAATTGGGATTGTGGCAGTTTGAACAAACCTCCTGCATGGCTTTTCTGTTCCGTTCCCAATTGACTGTCCGGGTAGATACCTCGGGTCTCAGATTCCAGGAAATCCGTAGTCCGATATCGTGTGTCTTTGGCTGGTTGGGTGTAGCGGACACATGGCAAGTAGCACAGGTTGGTGCGGCCGTATAATCAATGCCCAGGACCCAACGGTCAGAATCCATATTCATCTCGTCTTTATGGCTTGAATAGGCAATGTAATGTTTTGACGACTCGTAGACTTCCTTCTGCGGATGATCAGGACCTAGATGGCATCGGGAACAAGTTTCCGGTGCCCGGGCTTGATCCAGAGAAAAGTCATGCCGGGAATGACAGGCAGAGCATGCACCTGCAGAACCATCGGGGTTTATCCTCCCGATGCCGAAATTCGGCCAGGAATCGGCAGTAAGCCGATTATCATCATTCAAGGCAACGACCGAGCCGTGGCACTGACGGCATCCGGAAACTGCTGCTGCGGGGCCTTCAACCACTTCTCCCAGATAATTATCCAGGGAATTGAGTATCTGCCCTGCCTTTGCGTGATGAGAAGCCAAAAACTGTTCTGCTTCTACGCTGTGGCAACGGGAGCAATCATTCGGTGTTACCAGCGTGGCAATTATGCTTCCGAAATGTTCGTATGCATCCTTGTCGTTCATATCTGCCTGATGGCACTCATAACAACCCACTCCAGATTCTGCATGGGCAGATTTTTGCCAGGATGCAACTATTGCCGGCTGCTTTTTTGAATGGCACTGCAGGCACTCATCACTGCGGTTGGTAACCACCGCAGTCGAAGTGAACAATTCCGAAGGCTCTTTCCCGGGCAGGGAGCAGTTGAAGATGAAAAACAGCAAGAAACCGGTGGATAGCCACAAAAACGCTTGCTTTACCATTATCTTCCCCCTGTCAACTCATTCTTCAACTGACTGACCCGTTCCTCATGCCTGTGCTCCCAGGCAGCCAGATCGACAAACAGTTCCTTGAAGGCTCCGGAGGACTGGCTGGCTGCACTTGTGTATATTCTGGCTGATTGCGCTTCACGTTCCACTGCATAAGCCAGCATCGTTCCAAGATCTTTATTCACTGGGATCGGAGGCATGGAAAGTGAAACCTCCGGAGGAAACTGGAGCAGACCCGCGGAACGATCCTCTACCCTGAGATTCCCCAGTTTTTTTGCGTGTTCCTTCTCTTCCCGCATCAAGAGCCCGAGAATCGAATTGGCATTTTCATCAGCTGTCAGTTCCATCAGGGTTGCGTAAGTTCTGGCAGATTCCTCTTCAAAATCAATCAAACGTGTTTTCAGCTCCGCAATGGTAACATACGAATTACTAGAACTTGTCATAGTATATTTTCCCTTTCGGAACACCATGCTTGAGAAGAACCTCGGTAACCGCATCTATCATAATCGGCGGACCGCATAGATAGGCTTCGGATTTTTCCCCTTCTTTCAAGACCCGGTCCAGAACGTGGTGAATGAAACCCTTTTCTCCTGTCCAGGATGGATCTTCCATCGATAAAGCCGGAACATAGGTAAAGGTCGGATTCTCTTTTGCGATGGATTCAAACAGGTCATGGTCATACAGGTCTTTGATGGATCGACTACCGTAATACAACTCGCAAGTCCTGTC
The DNA here is from genome assembly GCA_034004175.1 of Spirochaetia bacterium. Classification (GTDB taxonomy): domain Bacteria; phylum Spirochaetota; class Spirochaetia; order Treponematales; family UBA12059; genus MIBM01. The sequence continues at coordinate 1,575 of JAVEXH010000119.1, read as the reverse complement.
GTTCTGGTTGTTCTTCCACCAGGCAATGATTGATTTCAGCGGTGCCAGGCCGACACCTCCGGCAACACAGATGATTTTTCTTGTAGAATCTGTACGCAAGTAAAAATCTCCGTAGGGACCTGAAAACTCCACACCATCTCCAGGCTTCAATCCATGCAGATAACCCGAACCAAGCCCATCGGGAATAAGCTTTACATTAAGTTCTATCTCACCCTGGTCAAGTGGATCCGACGCCATCGAGTATGCACGGAAATCAAGGCCTTCCTCGGATTTCACCTTGATCTGTACATACTGGCCAGGTTTGTAACTTATTGATTCCGGGGAATCGAGCTTGATCCTGATCTTTTTGATATCGGTTGTCGCACTGTCAGATTTGCTGATTTCTCCTGCATATTCCTGGATTTCCAGATACTCCGCTGGAATGATCAGATGCAGATCTTTTTTCACCTTGATCTGGCAGGCAAGATGAAAATGATCCCTAAGCTCCTTCTTGGTGAAAACCAGGGTCTCCGATGGAGAGATCGGGATACCTTCGTCAAGGACCCGCACCCGGCAATATCCACAGGTTCCTTTGCCTCCACAGGCGGAAGGTATGAAATATTTATTCTCAAACAGTATACGAAGAAGAGTCTTACCGCCCTTCCCCACTATTTCCTTGTCATTGTTGATTGTAAGAGTACAGGTTCCGTAATTCGATATGATCTGGTCCAGAAAAATTATGATAAGGCTCAGAACCAAGGCAAATACATTGATGAAAACGACTGCCTTAATTATTATCATGGTCTTATCCTATACATTGACTATCCCGGCAAAGCCAACAAAGGCCAACGCCATGATTCCCGCCAGTATTGCTGTTATACCTTGGGCACCGAAATCCGGCGGTGGATCCGAAAAGACCAATTTCTTGCGCAGGGCACCGATCGAAACAATTGCCAGGAGCCAACCCAAACCACTGCCAACACTGTAAAAAAGGGTTTGAAGCAAGGTGTAGGAACGTAGAACCATGAACAGTGAGACCCCAAGGATTGCACAATTAACCGTGATGAGGGGCAAAAATATTCCGAAAGATGCATAAAGTACCGGCGTATATCTATCCAGGTACATCTCGATGACTTGAACCACCGCAGCAATAGTGACAATGAAAACCAGGAATTGAAGAAAATCCAACCCCAGGGGAATCAGTACGAAATGATTTATCATCCAGTTGACCACTGCAGTAATCGTCATGACTACCGTTACAGCAACTCCCATTCCCGATGCTATTTTCAGATCCTTGGAGAGGGTGATGAAGGGACACATGCCCAGGAAATAAGTAAGGGCAATATTACTTGTAACCGCGGCAGCAAAAAGAAGGAGGAACAAACGCACCATTTCATTTCCCTCCTGATTTTTCTTTTTTCTTCCGGATGACATTGATTAGGAGAATATAGGTGCCCAACGTAAAAAAAGCTCCGGGGGGAATCGAGAACAGGGCCATGGGCGTGATCGAAGCAGGAAGAATCCTCATGCCAAAGACCGATCCGAAACCAACAAGTTCACGGAAAAACGAGATGATAAGCAGGGAAAGGGTATATC
>JAVEXH010000118.1:0-7758 GCA_034004175.1 Spirochaetia bacterium | reverse complement strand
CGGGGTCCAGGACCTGTCCGGGCGACAACTGGACAGCTTTTCCATCGTAGTTCTGGATTACTCTGGGTTTCACATTGGCACCACTGACATCACTGGAGGTGTCTACGTGGCCCATGAAACCGATGGCAGGTACCTGCTCCAGACCAGGGGAGGCCGGTATCCGGGCTATGACATAGGCGTGGTCGTCGATGCGTACATCCTGGATGCCCAAGTCTTTCAGCTCATCCACCAGCTTCCGCGACAGATCCCACTGGCATGCCGTGGAGGGGATGGTATCAACGTGACGGTCACTTGTGGTTTCCATCTTTGCGTAGGCCACAAGCCTGTCGATGAGTTCGGCCGTGTGGGGCCGGGCAAGTATCTCTGCGTAGTCTTTCATAGTGAAGCAGTATGGACCGGGATCAGTGAAAAAGCAACACGTTCCAATTTCCTGATCGACGAGACTGCCATCAAGCCAGCAGTTCACAACAAAACCAGCGGATCCAGCAGAACCAAGGCACTCAGTGTGGTGAAAATTCCACTCTGCGGGCCGGATCAAGAATGGCCTTGGCAAATCCATGGTCACGGATGGCCTTGGCTATCTGGGTTAGGGCTTCCAGATGAGCCGCAGGCCCTGCTTCCACCGGTGAGACAAGCATGATTACAATCTGCACCGGCTCCTCAAGGGCCACAAGCCTCCAGCCGTTCACGTTTACCCCAATGGCCAGGGCGGGTACTGCAATGCCCTTGGCATGGGCATGAAGGAGCAGTATGCCTGGGGCCAGTTCTATGGGCTCCGTCCGTGCGACGGTCGAGAAATCGGAGGCCATACGGCTGGCAGCACTTCGGTCGCCGGGGAAGATCGTCCGTGCAAGTGTGGCTATGGCATCTATCAACACGGCTTCCTTCATTTCCATCATGATCCTGCCGGATTGAATGGCCACCTGGATGATGGGCGGCCAACTGTTCTCTTTCCCGGCACCCTCGTCAATGGCAGCGGGTGCATTCAGGTAGAAGACAGCCAAGGCGGAATCAGGAAAGGAGTCCTGAATGACCAGGGGTAGGCGCTGGGTACCTGGATTCCAGCCGGGCCAGTCAGGCCTTGCTGCGGCTATGAAAAATGCGGGCACCTGGGTCCCTTCGCGTCGAACCGCTTCGGGTAATTCGCGCCAGACTGGTATACTTGCAATCCGCTCATTTTCCATGCCAAGGGCGGCTGCCAACTCGTCGGTGGCGCCACCGATTACTATCACCTCCATGCCGGAAGGTTTCCGGCCCCAGGCTGCGACGGCGATGGCTGCAGCCTCCCGGTAACCATTTTCGGGCATGGAGCCGGCCATGGTGACGAATACCAGGCGCTTTGCCTGGCTGAATATCTCTGGTTTCCTCACGCTTATGACAGCTGCCGGGGCCGTTTGGACCAAGGCGTCAACAATCGATCTTGCATCCGGATCGGAAGGAGCTTGATTCCTGTTCCACCCTACCACTATGCAGTCCGATTTGCGTTCCAGGGCAGCCCTGGCCAGTCCGTCCGAGGTGCTGGCTGCGGTTACCATCGAGGGTAGTATCTGGTAGCCGTTGGAGGCACCCGCAGCGACGGCGCGTACCAGGGTTTCTTCCGCTTCGGCGGCATCCGGGCCCTGGCTGCCAGGGGTTGCGGCAACACAGACCGAACGTATCGGCTGATCCGGATCTGCAAGGCTTGCGGCAAAGGTCAGGATGCCCGCCGCGTTTCCACGACGGGAGACTGCTACCAGGGGCTTCCAGCTGCGGCCGCTGCGGCGGGTTCCGGTGGTCCTGTTTTCGGCAAATTTGGCTGATGGCAGGGCTGCCAGACTGGCTATGGCCAGCCCGAAGGCCATGGACCGAAAATCGCTGCCTCCCATTCCGCTATGCAGGATCATGGCGAAGGGTGCGGCACTGGCAGGGAGCAGGCTTGCCATGCGGTGGCCTGCCCTGCCGGTGCTGGTAGACAGCAGCCCCCTGATCGCAGGTATGGTCAGTGCGGCAGTGGCGATGAGGGCTGTCTCTGCAGGGTTGATGCTGGTTCCGGCCAGGTTGATGCTCAGACCGATGGCAAAGGAACAAACCAGTCCTGCCTCCAGGGCCAGGACGTCGGCAGGTATTGCCGCCTCCCGCTGGTGTCTGTTCCGGCCTGCAAGGCCGGCGATTATGCCTGCCAGCAGTGCCGCAAGACCCCAGGATGCTCCCATCAACCGCAGACTAAGGGCTATCATGAGGGACAGTGCCAACAGCCCATTCCTGGCCAGGTTCCGGACAGTACTGCCTTGTTGCGTGTATCCAATCCGGTTCAGGAAAAAAATCAATCCTGTGCTGGCTGTCAGCAGCAGATACGGCAGGATCCCTGCGACTGGTACAGCGCCGACAGCCGGTACAAGGCCAGCCGCTGATGCGCTCCCGGACAGCGTGACCGCAGCCACAGTGCTGGCCTTCACAAGCAAGCCTGCGTCCAGCAGGAGCCAGGCACCTGCGGCTGCAAACAGATCCAGTGGCCTCCCTGGCCGCGACAGCCAGATGGCTATGGCAAGTGCCAGCCCCAGTCGAAGCGCCCCGCCTTTCAAGGTTTCCGGGAACAGTGTGCCCAACAACAGGGGAAGCAGCAGGCCAGCAGCAGGCAGGGCTAGGACCGCAAGCCTTCGGGGCAGTTCAGCCGCCTTCCACACGGGTCCTGGACCTGAAGGCGCTGCACGCAGGGTCAGGTAGGCAAAGCTGAAAAGCAGCAAACCTGCAGCCAGTTCTAGGCTAGCCTGGGCCAGCGGCAAGTCCACAACCGCAGGCATTCCCTGGAACGAAGACAGCATCATGCCAGCAGCAAAGGCAAACACAAAGCCAGCGGGTCGGGCAAAGGCCCTTGCTGGACCGGCAAGGGCCCTGACAACGAGGAATACGATGGCAATCATCGGTGCCGCAGGCATGCTTGTGAAGATATTCATAGTCCAGACAAAGTATTACTGATAGCCCGGCGGTATGCAAGAATCCTTCTGAAGCGTGTTTTTCAGCGCTGGAATTCCCCCAGCCTCACAACCTCAGGTTCAAGTTCGATGCCAAAAGCGGCCCGCGCAGCGGCCTGGGCTTCGCAGACCAGGGCCAGCATGTCCTTGGCAGTTGCCCTGCCTGCATTCACGAAGATATTGGCGTGTTTCTCCGAGACAAGGGCATCGCCTATGCGCCTGCCCCTGAAGCCAAGCTCATCCAGTATCTGGCCTGTAGGCCTTCCGAACCGCCGGTCGTTCTTGAAGAGGCTGCCCGCACAGGGGTAGTCAAAGTGGCCCTTCTTCTGACGATCGGCTTCCAGTTCAGCCATACGGGCTGCCATCAGAACCTTGTCGCCATGCAGCAGCCTGAAGCTGGCACCGGTTATCACCGCACCGGCCAGTGCTCCGCCGGGCATGAATGGTGTCTGTTTGTAGGCCCAGTCCTGGCGCACTATGTCCAGTTGCCGGCAGTGGCGTTCCGCAGGGTCAAGGTAGAAAACCGTAGCGAGCACATCCGCCATTTCGTGGTCATAACACCGGGCATTCATGTAGACCGCACCTCCCACCGATCCGGGAAGGCCTGCGGTAAACTCCAGGCCGGAAAGCCCCAGTTGCAACAGTCTGGCCAGCAACTCAGTCACCGGTAACCCAGCCCCTGCCCTGACTGTGTACCCGCCAGCGGCCCCTGGACCGCCCCCGGCCGCCGTAGACCAGCTCCCAGCGGCCCCCGGACCGCCCCCGGCCGCCGTAGACCCGCTCCCAGCGGCCCCTGGACCGCCCCCGGCCGCCGTCATCCTGCTCCCAGCGGCCCCCGGACCGCCCCCGGCCGCCATCAAACTGCTCCCAGCGGCATCAGGCTCGTCCTTCGTTAACTCCACTTCAAACCGGCGTAACAGGGAGGTACAGACCACGATGCCGCGTACTCCCTCATCGGCTACCAGCAGGTTGGCTCCGCCGCCAATGATGGCTACAGGAACTCCTTCAGCAGCCGAAGCCACCAGGAGCCTGGAAAGGTCGTCGGTGCTGCGCGGCAGGACCAGGACGTCTGCCGGGCCGCCTATCCTGAAGCTGGTGTGGTTTGCCATCGGCTCGTCGAAACAGAGCTCGGCATCGATGTTGATTTTTTCAAGGAATTTCCGTAGTCTAGGCATACTGTATCCATGCTACTTGATAGTGTGCGGATTGTTTAGGGCTCAGCGTGTTTTCCGGAATGCAGCTGCATCCTGAAAAAGGCTCCGCAACCGTTTTGTTTGATACATTCTACGTTGTTTTGCATACATTCAGGAGGATCGCATGGGCTTGCGGCTTTTCAATACCCACGGACGCAGCCTGCAGACGTTCGAACCCATCCAGGCTGGCAAGGTCGGGTTCTATGGTTGTGGTCCTACGGTCTACAATTTTGCCCATATCGGCAATCTCCGGGCCTATGTCGTCGACGACATTGTCTCCCGGACCCTGCGCTGGCTTGGCTACGAAGTTACCCACGTGATGAACATAACCGATGTTGGCCATCTCTCGGGTGATGACGACACCGGTGAAGACAAGATGGTCAAGACCGCCGAGGAGCGGGGCAAGAGCGTACTGGAAGTAGCGCGTTTCTATACCGATGCCTTCTTTGCCGATACCAGCCGCCTCAATATCCTGCAGCCCGATGTGGTCTGCAAGGCCACAGACCATGTGCAGGACATGATAGAGCTCATCAAGCGCATAGAAGCCAAGGGCTTCACCTACAGCGCTGGCGGCAACCTTTACTTCGATGTCTCCAGGTTCTCGTCGTATGGCGAAATGGCCATGCTGCGCCTGGATGACCAGCAGTCCGGGGCCAGGATCGATGTAGACGCGAACAAGCGCAATCCCCAGGACTTTGTCCTGTGGTTCACCAAGAGCAAGTTCGAGAACCAGGCCCTGCTGTGGGACAGCCCCTGGGGCCGCGGCTATCCTGGCTGGCATATCGAGTGCTCGGCCATGAGCATGAAGTATCTTGGCGACAGCTTTGACATACACGCCGGCGGCATAGACCACATTCCCGTCCACCATACCAACGAAATTGCCCAGAGCGAGGCCGCTACCGGCAAGCAATGGGTAAAGTACTGGCTGCACAACGAATTCCTGGTCATGGGCGCTGCCAAGATGAGCAAGAGCAAGGGCGGATTCCTTACCCTCAAGTCCTTGATCGACGAGGGTTATGACCCTCTGGATTACCGCTACTTCCTGCTTGGCGGCCATTACCGCTCGCAGTTGCAGTTCTCCTTCGAGGCTCTTGACTCCGCCCGGGCTTCCAGGAAGTCCCTGTTTGACCGGGTGCTGGCCTTGAGGACCAAGCTGGCAGATGGAGCGGCCGTCACTGGGCCCGAGGCTCTTGGCCCAGTAGCAAAGGCCAGGCTTGATTCCTTCCGCGAAGCTCTGGAAGACGATCTGTCCACGCCCCGCGCCCTGGCCGAGCTCTGGGGTGTGCTCAAGGATCAGAATGTACCGCTGGCCGACGCACTAGGCGTTGCTTTTGACATGGACCGGGTCCTTGGCCTTGGCCTGGCCGACATCAAGGAGGCTGTGGAACCTGCGGTCGACCCTTCTCTTGCAGCAGAGGTAGAAGCTCTGGTTGCCCAGAGGGCAGAAGCCAAGAAGTCAAAGGACTGGGTCAGGGCCGATGCGATACGCAACGGTCTCAAGGATCGTGGCATCATCCTGGAGGATGGTCCCGGTGGCACTACCTGGAAGATGGACCGCAATGCGTAACGATCGGAGGATCGCGTTTGTTTGGTAGACGAAGCGGGCCCCCGGATACGGAATTCAGGGCTTTGTACGACGAGACCTTTACCATGCTCTTCAGGATTGCCCGGAGGATAACCAATTCGGACGAAGCTGCCGAAGATATGGTGCATGACTCGTACATCAAGGCTGTTGAACGCTGGGATATCTTCCCCACCAGGAATGATGCCAAGTACTGGCTGATCCGGGTGGTCAAGAACAACGCCCTCAACTGGATCAAGCGCAAGGGTCGTGAACAGAATGTATACCAGCGGTACTTCAAGGAAAGCAATGATTCAAGCGAATCGCCGGAAGACGAAACCCTCAAATCCGAGACCATCAAGGATGTACAGCACTATCTGGACAAGCTGCCTGAAAAATTCCGGGTCGTGCTGGTACTCAAGGAATATGGCTTGCTGAACTACAAGGAAATAGGGCGTATCCTGGGAATCACCGAAGGCAATGTGAAGGTACGGGTTTTCCGTGCCCGCGAAGCCCTGGCCGCCCTGATGCGGGAGGATGGCAAAGATGTGTCCTGATCGTGAATTGTTGTCTGCCTGGGTCGATGGCGAGGTTTCATCGCCCTGGCGCGAGAGCCTCGAACGTCACCTGGAAGCATGTCCCTCGTGCTCTGCGTATACTGCGGAGCTCCGGTCCCTGCATACTGCCTTCGCGGCGGATGCTGCATCAATCGAAGTATCTGCAGGCCGTGCCCGCACCAGGGTGTATGACGGCGTCATATTGGGTGCCTCTTCACGGGTTCCGGTGTGGACACGGAGACTGTCCATTCCAGTACCGGTTGCTGCTGCTGCCGCTCTCATGTTCTCGGTGCTTGCCCTTGCTCTTGCCATGACCGGTGCCCGTAATTCGGAACTGCGCATGGCTGTCCAGAGTGCCGTTGCACCGGTATCGGTTGCGTCATCCGGTCCGGCCATGGATTCGATTTTTGAATTCCTGGCCCGCCAGGAAGGTGGCGTGAATATCACCATTTCCTTGCCCTCCGGAACCTTCGCAGGAGCTCCCGGAGAACCTTTCATAGTCCGCGAAGTGGATTACAAACCCGGGAGTGGCCAGTGAAGCACGCTCTGGCGCTTTTTTTTGCCGCAGGTTTTACCCTTGCCATCGGAGCCCAGAGCCTGGGTGATCCAGTGCTTGAAGCACCGAGTGGCGTGCAGAAAACAGAGCCTGGTTCCATAGAAGCCATACCCCTGTCAATGCGCGGAGAAGCTCTTGCTGTCAGTGTCAAAGCCTTGGTGAACCATCCGGACAGCCAGGAACCCTGGCAGGCATCCGAGAGGAAATACACGGTACCAGGCACCCCTGTTTCGGTGAAGATGATGGGCAGTGAGGTGGCTGTCGTGGTCAGCATGACGCCATACCGTACCAAGGAAGGCAGCCTGTTCATGATAGCCCAGGGACAGGTGTGGTTCAGGGATGCCGATGGCACCGTGCGGTATCGTTCGACAGTAGATACCGTAGGTGTCAATTTCGGCGAGAAACTGCTGTTCTATCCTTTTGGTGTATATCCCGATGGCAGGGCTCCCCTGCGGATCGAACTAGTCGTGGATCCGTATGTAAACGAGGCTCCGTCCGACGGAACACCGGCAGAAAACAGCGCCGGCGTTGATGGCGGAACCGGTCAGTGAGGTTTGCCGCTTCGCCGGCCAGGCGCAGCGGAGGAAAATCCCGCGGTGCCCGGGCCTTTGCCCTTCTCTTGATACTCCTCCTCCTCTCATCAGTGGTTGTGCTTGCGGTCTGGGCTAGATCCGCATCAAAACCGGTGGTGGTATCCATAGATCCGCCGATTGGTGACCCTGGTGCGGTACTCCGCATACGGGGCCGCAATTTTGGCCGGGAACGAGGGGAGGCCAGGGTGGAATTCGACCGCCGGGTTCCCACTGCCTCTTCGTATGTTTCATGGTCCGATGAACTGGTGGAAGTCCGGGTACCCTTGTATGCCGATTCCAGCCTGGTGCGGGTGGTGACCGAAAAAGGAGCATCCAATTCCAGGCTTTTCATGAGCCGGGCCCTCTTG
>JAVEXH010000117.1:0-7890 GCA_034004175.1 Spirochaetia bacterium | reverse complement strand
TGAGGCTGCAGCCGGCGGAAACACCTACCAATCCTGGGCCGGCACCATGGATCAACCCCTTTGAGATACCAATGCCGATGGAGTACGACTGCCAAGAGAACAGATAGTCAACAGCCACCGCTGCGTCGTAACCGATAGTCCCATACGGCAGACTTCCCCAGGAAGCTGCCTGCGGGGTATTCCAGGCACATTCCGGAAGCGATACATACTGCGACAAGCCAAGGGTGCACGAAACATGTTCGTTGAAGGCCTCTGTCACCGACAGTGCCAACGAGAAGTCACCTGGTCGCCATCTGCTGCCCCAGCGCTCAGTCCTGGGCAGCCCCAGGCTCCAGGACAAGGAACCACTGAGCACCAGAGGGTCCATGATATGGGAAAGGCCTCCCGACAGTCCCAAGGTCCATCTTCCGGACCCGCCGGCAACTGAGTCGGGAACCTCCTGATCGCCCTGCCAGCGCGCGCTTGGCAGAACGAGGTTCAGGGATCCCCGCACCTGGTTGTCGCCATGGACCGATATCCAGCCCACCGAGGTGGACACATCACCGGGGACAAAATTGAGAGGAGCACCGGTTCCTGGCCCACCTGACATTCTGACCGGTACAGAGAGGCCGGCCGACCATTTTCTGTCCAGCAGCAAGCCGGCAGAGAGGCTGGAATCCAGATCCGGCAGCACATAGTCATCGTTCCCGCCAGACCTCAGCCTGACCGCCAGTTCGATGTCTGCCTCCCACAGTGCCTTGGACTGAACTCCCAACCGCTGGTGTCCGGAAACCTGGGCCCGGACGGGCATAGCACAGACCAGTATGACAAACCAGAAGAACCATTCGATACAGACTGGATTGACCGGCCACCCGGGCCGGGCCGGCTGGCTCTTTCGTGCAATCATCAGGCAGCTTACCATCCCGGCCACATCCTTCCCGCCGGATTTGCCGGGTCGGGCTGGCTGGCCCGACCCGGACCAGGATGCGTCATGCCGACCCCTTCCAGCAGGGCCCGTCGGCCTCTTGCAGCCCGTATGGCTGCTTCGAGCGTTTCATTGTCCCTCTGCCCGGAATGTGAAGCCAGAGCCATGGCCACCCCGGAATAGCGCTTTTCAAGGCCAGCCCTGTCCAAAGTCTCCAGTCCTCTGGCAGGATCTGCCAACACTGCTACATCACCTGAGATTTCAAGCAGCAGGGCAAAATGTGGGTCCGGCCTGTCATAATGAACCACAAGCGGGGCATAACCCCTGGCTAGGATAGTTTCAAGACCATCCCAATCCACCCGGAAAGCCCTGGCGGCTATACCTTTTCCCTCGAAGGCTGCCGCCATGCTTGCCAGACTTACCGTCCCGTTGTTCCGGCCTTCCACCTCCGAACCCGTAGGGAAAAGACCAGCCAGCAGTTCTGCCTCCCGGACCGGGATGTGCCAGTACAGGCTGAGCGCAGTGGCCACGGTGGCCATACCGCACGACGCATCCATGCCCTGTTCCATCACATAGATGAACCGCAGATCTTCCTTGGGCACTGGCTGACCCAGTGCCAGAAGTAGTGTCAGCCCGATGCAGGAGCTATGGATTGACCACATGATCGTACATCAGCAAGGCCAGCCAGACGGGATCCACTGATCCGAAGGTACCCGGTATCCTCAGGTACGAACCATGACGCTGGGTCAACAGGACCAGAAAATTATAGCGGTCTGTCTCGGGTATTCCTGAAGGAATCCACTGAAGCCGGTGAAGCAGTTCCATTCGCCCCTCCGGAAGACTCACGATGTAACCTGCAATGGAACCGGGCTCCCATATCAGGATCAGGGGCAATTCTCCCGAATCCTCTGCTTCAACCTGGATTACGCTCTCCGGTCCGCGCTGGTACTGGATGATTGACCAGGACAACAGGACTGTCTCCTTCCCGTCTGATCCCATACGGACCTTTGAACAGGTGAAGACTGATCCATCCCTGGACACCCGGGTGATGGTATCACCCTCCCGGAATTCTATACCCGTTCCGAATGCGACTTCGAGGGGTTCGGATTCCTGAAGGCAGACTGGCATGACACGCCAGCGAGCTGGCTCAAGTTGTATGATGATGTCTTCCCAGTTTACCTGTCTGCTGCCGGATATGGCGTCGATCCCACGTGGTACTACAGGTATCCTGAAAGTGAAACTGTCATACATATCCCGGAGCACACCGTTTATCTGATCTATCCGACCCTCCCCGTCAAAAATGAAATCAAGTGTGATGTCGCTGTATGCCAAGTCGGCAAAGATCACTGGTGTAGGATTCCTCATCAGTCTTGTATTCATGAAACCATCAGCCAGGATCTGCAAGTCCGGACTGGACGGAGTAGTCTTTTCCACCGACTCTGCAGGAGCTTCTGCTATGAGTGTTCCTGTGGACACCTGCATGGCGGTAGAAGTAGTTCCAGCAACATCCTTTGCAACAACCTCCTTTGCAGAAACCTTCCTGTCCGGCCTCCAGGCATTTGCCGGAGAAGATTCCTGGACAGTTGGCTGCGGGGCTTCGCGGTTGTATGCCTGGCAGGCTGTTGCCATACATACAAAGACGACAATACTGATGATTCGGCTCATGACTTGATTCCTCCGGCTTCAGGGCTTTGAGGCGCCCGAAGGCGCCTCGATCAATAGTTCCTAACGCAATAATGGTTTGCTTATCCTGTGGGCAGGCTTGGAGGCTGCAGAGGCAGTTCCCGCAGCTCTGGACACGGGGGCTCTCTCCCGAGTTGTTTTCGCTGTCTGGACTACCGTAATGGTTTTTCTTGACTTTGGATTGCTGTCAGCCGCAATGGTGGCAGCAACTTTATCCATGTCGGATTTAGTCGACACGATACAACCATGGCTCTTCGAGGCACTGAAATCGTAATTCTCGTTGTTATGCCAGTAATAGCCACTGTCCTGGCGCTCATAGGTCGCACCGGTCAGCTGTTTGTCCTGGCTGGTCTTGGAAGCCAGAACCACACGGGTGGCATCAGTGGTTACCCATTCACTGCGGGAATTGCCATAGGCAGCTGGAGCAGTGGATACACCGGTTATGGTATGGGTTCCTTCAGGGAAATTATCTGTTATATAAAAATCATTTCTTCTCTTGTCTTCGACAGCGGTACCGGTAACCCGGTTATGCACAGCGACTGTGTAGGTCGATTTATCGACAAGGGCAGGCTTTCCATTGTCATAGCGTGGGGTCACGGTGATGGTCGCAGTACCGCTATAGTCGTTGTTGAGGACCACCACGACCTCCACATCACCACCACTGATATCAGCCATCTCATTCTCGCTGAGCATGACTGACAGGATGTCCAGGAACAGGGTTTCGGGATCCGCAGGCGCTTCATCGGCAAACGCAGCGGTAAGGGCAAACAGTATGGTCATGGTACATATGAGTATTCGCTTCATGTTGTTCTCCTTATGGGTAGGTTTGGTTGTTGTGACATGAAATCGAATCTGCTGGAGTTGAAAGCGGGGGGCCCTGGGGTAGATGGCCGGGATCGGGACCAGGCGCGGAACGATGGGCGCGTTCCGCTGGCGCCTTGGGTTTTTCCATGCCCTTCCTACGCAGGCAGGATCACTGGCGCATGCGGGAATTCGGGATTATTTTTGCATTCTCAAGGAAACATCTCCTTTGAACAGTAGTGGACCTCCCTGATCGATACCCGCCGAAAAGCACGGCCACGATGGCAGATGTATCGATTATCAGGATGGAAGACCGTCCTGGTCATATCCCAGGATTTCATCAGCTGGTTCAATCGTGCCACCATAGCTTCGCAGATAGCTTCTGAGAGACTCTCTCCCCATTCATACACGAGGGTTTGTGCAAGTGCTTCTACCTTTTTGTCTCCCGGACTGAGAGCCATCCCTGCTCCTCGAGAACGTACATACAATTGAGGCTGCCCCGTAACTATAACGGCTGATGATTTTGTGGATAATACGTGCGGGGGTGGGAAATGCCGAACTTCCGTGATCACGATCAACAACTGACTATCTTTCGGCAACCGGTACCCGGAACCAGGTATGTGCCCTATGCCTTACGCGAGCGCTACCGTGGCCAGGACCCCGAGGTCGGATACGCTCCTGTACGAATGAGCGGTACGCATACGCGCGAGGCTGTCGATTTGTTTCATCATTGTCAAAGATGAAGTAGCGTGGACAATTGAAGGCTTCAAGCCGGATGATGCCACGCTGGTCTTCGACAATGTGCGCTTTTCCTACGACGGGTTCCGGGATGCGCTCAAAGGCCTATCGTTCGCGGTGCCCGTGGGCTCGATCGTCGCCTTGGTGGGCACGTCCGGCTCGGTATAACCGGCGATGGATCATGGCGCCGCAGCGACTCTTTCATCAACGACCTGGATTTCTACAACTAGCCATGCCAGCCGGAATGCTTTCTGCCATATACAAGGGCAGTGACTTCAACGAACCGGAACCCCCGGATTTCACCTCGATGGGCAGGATCCTGTTGCCCAGTTGGACAACTGGTAGTCGATTTCTGCCTGGCGTCCTTCTATCCGTTTCCAGTAAAATAATCGCGGGTCTTCATATGCCGGCATGATGGTACGGAGCTGTTGCCCTACGAATTGCTCTGCAAGCATGCCTTTGTTGGCCCATACCACCGTATCCGGATTACTTGTATCAAGCCGGGACAGCCCTGAATCATTCCAGCGCAGCCTTTTGCGACAGTGTTCCGTATTCCAGCGTCTGAACCTGGTAGAAAATCCGGTAACAAGCCCGAAAAATAGAGCTTGGCTCGACAAGCACGAAATATCGACCAACACCAGCATCACTGCGGACTGGTCGGGTAGCGGCATCGCCTCCACCGAAGAAGACTTCCTGAAATTCAGCCAGGCACTCCAGTAGGGAAAACTCCTTTCCACCGAAACTCTGTCTGAACCAAGGTACTACGATCAGGAGCACGACTTGCATATCGTCGTCAACTTTGACGATACGAGATCTACGGAAACTGCCTTCAGGCTGGTGATCCAGGTGTTCGAGATACTCAGTCGCCTTAATTGACCAGGGGCAAAAAAGTAGCCTGACACGACAAACAGCCCCGCCTTGCGGCGGGGCCGGTCATTATTGCGGGATCTACCACCACAGCAGCATTACAGTGTATTGAAACGTTCTTTGTCCGCGGGTGTCAAGGATATGTTCACATCGAGTTCCGGATGATTTTTTCGATACCCCTGCATGAAAAGATAAACAGCTACACCGATAAGACCATATATCGCCAGCGAAAGGTACCCGCCAAGATTAAGCGACAGCGATGAGCCGATGATGATCCATACTGATATGATCATGCCGGCGATGAACAGCAGATCGCCCCCGGGAGCCTTGTAAGGCCGCTCCCAATCGGGATGTTTGCGCCGTAGCACCATCGCATCGAGAGAACACATGAAGTATACGATACCCGCAGCAATACACGATACTGCATAGATATAAGCTACCCAGTTGTCTCCGGTGAAAAGACAGAAGAAAATGGAAAACAGCAGTACGACAAGATTTGAGACGTGGGGCTGCCCATACTTGTTGGTTTTCATGAACCAGTGCGGCAATTGATTAAGCTGGGCAGAGCCGTATAGTACCCTGGCAGATGCTACCCAGAATCCCATCAAGGTGGTAAACGCGTGCAGAATACCGGCGAGAATGGCGAGGATGGCGAGTACTCCCGGAAGGCCGATCTTCTCGATCAGTTCGGGTTCGGGAAGTTTCATACCCGCAATCTCTTCGTATGGAGCAAGGCCTGCCATCGCCATGACGACTATAAAATACAGCACCGCCGGTACGAACAGTGCGGACAGGATTATCCGGTTCATCCTCTTGGCAGGGAAATTCGTTTCCTCTATCATCGTAGGCGTCATCTCAAATCCAATGAACTTCAAGGCGAACACAGCCATGGCCATAAAAACCCCGCTGAAGCCCATCGGGAAGAATCCGCCGTGTTCAGTGATATTGGACATGCTCCAGCTACCACTGGTAAAGAAACTGATGGCAACAATAAGCGACAGGATAATCATACCAAAGAAAAAGACATTGGCCAGATCGCCGGTAAGTTTTATATCGAAGTTGCTCAGTATATACCATAGTACAACTATGCCAATGGCCACCGGTATGTCCATCGAAGGGTCAAGCGGTACAAAATATTTGAACGCAGTCAGAAAAATGAAGGCCATCATCGGTGGCTCCACCACTTGTACCAGGAACATCATCCACTGAGTAGCCCAACCGGCTTTATGGCCAAACGCGTTCGTTGTCCATACGTCAACCGCCGATGAATATGGAAGCATCGCGGTAAGCTCTGAAAATGCCAACCCCACAGGAATCAGCAACACCGCGAGAATCGGGAAGACCAGCGCTGCCCCGGCTCCGGTGACTGAAAACCAGTACGGAGCCTCAGCCAGCCATCCACCTATGACCGCACCGGATGCGATGGCGATCATACTCAGGAACGACAGATTCCTCTTCAGACTCGATCCAGACATGCAAGCCTCCTATTCATTTTTCCCGAGCGCGTGCAGCAACTCGTCGGTTGTGATGACATGGCAGTAGATGTTGTTCAGCACCGCCAGTTCGTGCTCCTGTATTTCTTCGGTCGCAGCCATACAGGCGTCCTCAATCAACCACACTTTGAAGCTTTCGTCCGCGAGGCTGCGTACCGTTCCTGATACGCACTGATCGGTAAGGACTCCGGTGACCACGACGGTGTCGATATCCATATTGTGAAGCATGAGGCGCAGCGTAGTGCCGGTGACTGCGGAGTCAGTCGTCTTCGTCACGACTATCTCGTCGTCCACTGGGGCCAGAGCAGGCACGATCTCTGCCCTCGGATCGCCGGGAGGCAACAGCAACTGGTTGTACCCGGTGGCTTTCTGATCGAGCGACCGGTCACGCCCGTCCTTTTTCCGGCACTGGATCATCGCGAAGCAGACATCCATGCCCAAAGCACGAAATGCCTTCAGTAGACGTGCATTGTTGGGGATGACCACCGAGTCAATCTTCTGGTAGAACGATTCCCAACGATCGCGCTCGCGAATCTGCCTGCCATCACCTGGATCTACTGTTGGTCGCGTAACGAAGACGTGCTGCATGTCAACTACGAGCAGAGCAGTACGCCTGGGATTGATCAAGACGGTTCCAACATCATTATCGGTTTCATAATAAAAAGAAATGTGCCTGTCGTTCACCCTCACATTGTCCCCCTTGGCTCCGGCCCTGAACGCGGCGGAGCCTTATGCTTTGTAACCCTACCCTGAAGTAATTGTAAAACCGGGAGAAAAACAGGCAATTAGCAGGAACAACAAAGAAACTGCCCATTTCTGTTGCAATTGCTGATTCAGGCAATAGGAGTGCCGATTTGGGCAATGCGCATATCACGCTGCAGTGATACAATGCTTCACACTGACGCATTTGGAGGCTGTCGGGATGATGAGCGTACTGCTGGCTGACGACGAACGGCTCGAACGAACTTTTCTGAGAAAGATACTGGAACAGCACGCTGAATTGTATACAGTCATCGGTGAAGCAGCCAACGGTCTGCAGGCAGTAGAACTGGCTCTACGGTACAAGCCTGACATTGCCATCCTGGATATAAGCATGCCCGAGCTAAACGGTCTGGAAGCCGGGCGGAAGCTCAAGGCGATGAACCCGGATATCATTATTGTGCTTAACAGCGCTTATGCGGAATTCCAGTTTGCCCAGAAAGCTCTTGAATACAAACTGGATGCATATTTGGTCAAGCCATCCAACGAACACGATATATTGGCGACAATGATGTCGCTGAAATCTCATGGCGACACCAGTCATGCCAGGCACCTTGCCATCGATGAGTACAGAGAAACAGCGTATGAAGGCGGCACCTTGCCCCACGGAATACTAGAAGCTATGTTGCGGGGTGTAGCCCAGAA
>JAVEXH010000116.1:0-7989 GCA_034004175.1 Spirochaetia bacterium | reverse complement strand
TTGCCTGCATCGATATTGGCCTTAAGAACTTCATAACGTTTGGCGTGCTGCTTCTCCGCAACAGCAATGGACTCGAAGACTGTGGCAATCGCATCAAAGCCTTCTTCACGGGCTGTCTTGGCAAAACCGGGATACATTTCCTTCCATTCATAATTCTCGCCACCTGCAGCCTCCAGCAGATTCTCTGAAGTGGTGCCGACAGGACCGGCCGGGAAGGTTCCGCTAATGGTGATCTCTCCGCCTTCCATGAGCTTGAACAGGCGCTTGGCATGCTCCTTCTCCTGGCTTGCGGTCTCGTCGAATATGGCGGCTACCTGCATATACCCCTCGTCACGGGCCTTGCTGGTAAAGTAGGTATAGCGGTTTCTGGCCTGGGATTCACCCGCAAAAGCTGCCATCAGGTTCTTTTCAGTCTGGGTTCCCTTGATGCTCTTCATATACACTCCTCATCTGGATACTTTAAACCGTCCGTACAGGACGCCATGTCCTATACGGGCATGGGCACACAAACACCCTCCTGAGTCGGGTGAGCTGATGAACACAAGTATTATCATAATCTAAAAATGCAAATGGCGCAAATACAAGGGTTATCAGGTACAGAACCCCGGCAAAAATCCGGTATGCGCATGCGCCACGGCTTTTCCAGGCGTACCATGACCAGGAGACAACAATGGCAGAAACACTTTCCGTCTATGAGCGCGAAGCCCCTGTAAACAGCAGATCCCTGGATATCCGCGAACGCCTGCTGCGCTCAGGGGCTCCGGCTGTATCCGATTCAGAACTGTTAGCTGCCATACTTGGCAACGGCAACCGGCATATGGAAGTACGAACCCTGGCCACCCACATCCTGGGCAAGTGCGACTTCTCCGCAGGGATACCCGATATTGCCACCCTGACCGATATAAGCGGCCTCGGACAAGCCCAGGCCTGCAGGATATCTGCCGCCCTTGAGCTGGGCAAACGGTTCTACGGCATACGGGACCGGCGCATAACCGGCCCGGCCGACGCCTGGAATCTTGTCCGTCACTTTGCGGACAGGAAGCAGGAACGTTTCCTCTGCTGCACCCTCAATGGGGCCCACGATGTGCTGGCAGTCCGCATCATAACTCTGGGGTTGGCAAACCGAACCATTGTCCATCCCAGGGAAGTGTTTGCAGAGGCAGTCGCGGATCGGGCTTGTGCTATCCTGGTTGCCCACAACCACCCGTCAGGCCGACTTGAACCCTCCCGGGAAGATGAGGACATAACCGGTCGCATACGAGACGCCGGGGAAATCCTTGGCATACCCCTGCTTGACCACATCATCTTCTCCCAGGATGGCTACAGCAGCATGATGGAGCAGGGACTTCTGAAGTCACCGGGCTTGTAGAGTCTCCAGGGCAAACCAGGAACTGTCCTCCTCATAATAGTCTACATAATCGGATGAGACAGCAGAGTTGTAGCCACCCACAAGGGCAGAAAGTTCCTGGTTAAGGTTCATGAGGCAACTCTCGATCAGAGCCTTGTTGTAGCCTGTATCGGCCAGCCTTATGACCATATCCACGGCAAGCACCCTGCTTATGATGGCCCCGAGTTCAGTCAATCTCCGCTGTGACAGGGGCAAAGCCAGGCTGAAGTCCAGCAAACTTTTGAAACGGCCATCAGCGAGTGCCAGGGATGTGAGTTCATGGGTAGACAGGAAAGCAAGCAGCCTGGTTTCCTTCTTCTGCTGCATCTGTTTCTGTATTGCCTCTGCAATCTGGATGTAGAGGATGTCATTGGAGCCTTCGAAAATCTGGAAAGGCCGGCTGTCCACTATCGAGCGCCCTGCAATATGGTCAAGGCGGTAACCCTTAGCCCCAACCAGTTGCAGCAAGGATTGTGCAGAGGCCTGCATCAGATCGGTGACATAAGTCTTCACCGAATTGGCCTCCAGGCCGATGCCCGAAAGGTCATTTTCGATACCTGCCTTACCGGCACTGTTCAGGCACATGGCCGAGCAGACCGTATAAGCCGACTGCAGGCGTGACAGCCTCTGCTGCACCTGGTCGTAGCCAAACAGGCTCCTACCGCCAACCTGCCGGTCCTTGCAGTGGTTAACGGCTTCGTCGAGCATGCGGGCAAGGAAACCCATACCCATACCCGGGAACTGCATCCTGCTGCGGTGCAAGAGGTCAAGCATCATTCGTATCCCGCTGCCTTCGGGCTTCAGTTTCTGGATCGCAGGAATCCTGACATCTATCCGGTTGCGGCCATAAGGCAGCATGTAGATACCAAGATTCTCGTAGTATTCTTCCACGACAATATTCTGAGCCGGCGCCGAGACATCGCACACAAAGAAATCTATGTCCCGGGCAAGGTTTCCTTCCCCGTTGTCCCGGCGGGCTGTAAGAACCCAGTAATCTGCCCAGCCAGTAAGCCCCGCCCAGTGCTTGGTACCTCTGACATGGAAGGTGCCGTCTTCTTCCGTATAGGAAGTCCTCATATGCAGGGCATCGCTTCCGAAATCGGGTTCGGTGATCATCAGGCCGCCCATTTTTCGATCTTTCAGGAATCCGTCAAAGAGTTGCTGTTTTATTTCTTCCTGGCCATACTTTGCCACCGGCTGAAGGAAGAGTGCCCAGTTTATACCAAAGCCAAGGGAGAGGGGCAAAGACTCATAGCTTGCGGCAGAAGCAAGTTCCAGACCTTCACGGATGAAGCCGCCTCTGCCCCCGTACTGTTCCGGGATGAAGGCAGCCAGCGGGTTGCTGGACAGGATCTCCCGTAAAAGGAAAGGTGGCAGGCCACGCTTGGTGCTCAGTTGGTCAATGTCACTGCGAACATGCAACAACTGCCTGAGGTTTGCCTTGAAATCTGCCAGGAACTCCGGAAAAGGTTGGTATTCTGTCATTGCACTTCCAATCACGACTACTTTAGTAGTGTATGAAAGGCTAGTCAAGGTATATATACGCGCATTTATAATTCATATAATGAAAAATCGTAGTATCAACTCTACCGTCGTGATATATCCCTGACAGTCGACACAACATAGTGCCGGCCAGCTTCTTCATAGACAAAGGCACTCACCTCGACAGGGAGGGCCACACCGTCCCGGCGGATGTCGGTAGTCTGGAATACCAGGTGCTTTTTAGCCAGAAGTGCCTGAGCATGCTCTCGCATCGTCGAGACCTGCCCTGCAGGGGCAATGTCACGGATGGACATCTTCAGCAACTCTTCACGACTGTACCCCAGCATCCTGCACGCCTGCTCGTTCACCTCGACGTTATTGCCAGGAAGGCCATCTGCATCAATCTCATGCACAAAGATTGCATCATTCGAGTAGTTGAACAGCTTCCGGTATTTTTCTTCACTTTCACGCAAGGCTGCTTCCCTGTGCTTGCGCTCGGTGAGATCCCGGGCTACACCGAACAGGTATTTGAACCCCTTCAGCTTGAAAAAGATCCCGTTTACCTCAACCGATATCCTATGTCCATCCTTGTGGACATGAACGGATTCAAGGAGGATTGTTGATCCCTCGGGCTTGTCATTCCAGAACTCGACAAATTGCCTGGACGGATAATTCGGATCGATATCATCAATGGTCAGACTCAGCAACTCCTGCCTGGTATAGCCGATCATTGTGAATGCAACCTGGTTTGCATTCAGGACCTTGCCTGATTCACTGAGCAGATACACCGCATCAATGCTGTTCTCCATAAGGTTGCTGTAAAGCGATTCACTCTCAATCAGGGTTTCACGTGCCTTGAACAACTTGAAGGCCATTTTGATGGATGCATCGAGTACAGTGATATTGGAATTTTTCACAACATAGCCATAAGAAGTAATCTTCTCGGTCTTCTCCACAATTTCCGGTTCAGCATGGGATGACAGGAATACTATGGGCAGATTGTGGTCCTCAAGTATCATAGCCGCGGTCTCGGTACCATCAAGCCCCGCACCTAGATCGATATCCATCAAGATCAGGTCAATTGCAGTATTAGACCGAAGGATATCTATCGCTTTCTCTCCTGAGGTAGTGGCAAGCACCGCATATCCATATCGTTCCAGTGCTTTTTTCTCTGCCAAGGCGATCAGAGCCTCGTCTTCAACGAGCAGAATGGTCTTCCCTGCAGATTTCTCCATACTACCACCCTTGCTTCAGCATTACCCGGCCTGCTTTGGCTCTATTCCGGCTGCAGGAAGCGGTAAACGCACCGTTACCACGCTTCCGGATTCATTGGCAAAGACTATGGAGCCATGATGCTGAGCGACAAGAGCATCAACGATGGTCAAGCCATACCCTTTTCGTATTCCAGACACGACATCTTCAGGCAAACCTGGCCCATCATCCACCACTTTCATCTCGATTGTGTTTTCCGGAGCATACACGAGGATAGTCACCGTCACGTGACCAGTAGCGGTAGATTTGACAGCATACTTGGCAGCATTGGTTACCAGTTCATTCAGGATGATCCCTATACCCAGAGACAGTTTTGTCGGCAGACTTATTTCTTCTACCTGCATGGTAATGCAATCAGGAGGCAAACCGCTCAGTTCCAGCAGATCCTGTATTACCTGCTCAACCAGTGGCCTCAAGGCAACTTCAAGAAAATCATCATCCCCGTACAGCCGCTCGTATATCCGTGCCATCACGGATACACGCTGGCCGGCCTCATTCAGGGCCAGGCTGACCTCCGGAGATTCAGTCTGCCCTGCCTGCAATACAAGCAAGGATTTTATGAAGGTGATGTCATTTTTTATCCGGTGATGGATCTCTGCTACAAGCAGTTCGCGTTCCTTCAGATATGCATCGAGTCTACTACGCAGAATATTGATGGAACCAACCAGCACCTGCAACTCGTCAGGATAGTCCACTCGTCGGTGCAACACGAGGGGAATATCCAGTTGCGCAGTAGTCCTTTGCTCAAGGTCAGCAGCCAGGCTCTCAAGCGGTGATGCAATCTGTTTCCTGAAAAACAACAGTATGATGATGGTCACTGCAATTATAACCAGTATATGACCTGCGAAGGCCGGGAGTAACTCCTTGGCAACCCCTCTCCTGAGCCCTACCTGATCAATATAGATACGCAGTTCACCAATCTCAAGCTCAGAACCCCTGTGAGCATATTCCAGCTTCTCGGTTATGGCCTGAAGAGGCTCCTGCCCACTGGATCCCGAACACAGAAGCGTTCCATCGATATCTTCAACTTCCACCCGTGATACATAGGGGAATCGGGCTATGGCATCTATCTGCAACTGCAAAAGCGAATGATCCGTAAGCCAGAGACTGGATACAAGGGATGGTATATGACTCTCCCTTATCTGGGAAAGCACCTGATTAAGACGGTTTACTTCCCGCCGGTAAGACAGGGTACCTTCTATTACCGAGGCAACAAGGCTTATGGTAAATACCAGAACAAGGGTTCCAACAGTGAATCTTGTTCCAATGGATGACCGCCGGATTGACTGGCCTCCCCCCGGGGCTCGCGACATGCCTGCGCTCTCCTCACTGCGATGTGATGGCATTCGCATCCAGAACCTCAGACACTATCCTGTCATACGTACCATCAGCCTTCATGGTCCGTAGTGATCCAGCAATTGCCGGCAGTATTGCCTCGTGCTTCCTGTGTACATACAGGTACATTTCCAGGCTGGCCAGAGGTGGTTCAAGATGAGCAATGTCCTGCAGGCCCAGGTCTCCCAGCACCGCATATCCTGTCAGCCTATCATACAAGGCAACATCCAGCCTTCCCTTTCCCAGCATCCTGAACAGTTCAATTTCGGTAGGAACCTTCACGACCCCGGGAAAGCCTACCGTATTGGTTTCAAGGATCTTCCAGCCCTTGACTATGCCGATATCAAGATTCCGCAGGCTCTCCCACCCATCCATCGGAATATCCCGATTTGAAAAAGCCACAAAATCCATCACCATGTTGGATTCCGGAACCCTCCGTAAATCCGGATACTGGGCTTCCATGCCGGCTATGCGGTTCAGTTCCGCATCATAGAGACCGGCATTCACATCAGCCAGGGACCTGGCCGTAGGAGTGTAGACTATTTCCACCTCAATACCTATTCGCCGGAAGGCTTCGGTAATAACCCGATCCAGCAGGCCATCCCTCCTGTCATTGGACAGGAGATTCTGGTACGAAGTGCTGATGGTGAAGGCTTCCTGGGAGAAGGCCGACAGGCTCAGGGACAGAGCAAAAATCACTGCCAAAAAAAATCTCGAACGCATAATGGGTAGTTTATGTGCAGGACCGGTCAGATACAAGAGCTGAACTCCAATAAGTGGCACTATTCAGAACAGGAACATACGCTCACACCAGAAATACAATCTGGAATCTGGTCCCGGCAGACCGATCCAGCTGGATGGTCCCCTCGAGCTGCTGAACAAGCAGCTTGATGAGCTGCATGCCAAATCCGGTTGAATTTGAGGATCCAGTAGAATTTTGAAACCCTGTGGTATCCTGGATACCGACACCGTCATCCTGATAACTTATGTACACCTCGGACCCGATTCTGGATGCCGTGATGCGTATGAGCCCGCTCTTCCTGCCCAGGAATGCATATTTCATCGAATTGGTTATCAGTTCGTTGATGATGATGCCGAGGGTGGAAATGGTCTTTGCACCGAGTATGATATCGTCGATCTTTTCTTCAAGACGGACAGCAGGCACTTCGGGAAACAGCTGTACAATATCAGCAATCAGAGGCACCAGGATGCTCCTGGCATTCAGATCATCAAACTGTTCACTCCTGTACAAACGGTCGTACAGAAGCATCATGCTCCTGACACGGCCTGCAGCATCATCGAGAATTGACCGTGGATCACCACCCTTGCAGGAACCCGCCTGCAGGGTCAACAGGCTATGGATCAGCCCCATGTTGTTCTTCACCCGGTGATGGGTTTCCCTGAGCAACAGTTCCTTCTCCTGGAGAAGGTCAGTTATCTTATCCTCGGAACGCTTCTTGTCAGTGATGTCCTGCACGATTCCCCGCAACAGTGTGGGATTCCCATCATCATCCACCACCAACTCTCCTGCCTCGGCCCAGACATGCCGAACCTCTCCATCCGGCCGGATTATGCGGTACTCCAGCGGAATTGGCTGCTTCTCCGTTACCACCGAACGGTTGGAATTCTCTACCCTTGCTCGATCGTCAGGATGGATGAAGCCTGCAATTACCTGGGTGAGGTCACCGGAAAATCCATCCTTGTCCAACCCGAAAATCGTGAACATCTGGTCAGACCATTCAAGCCTGTTCTGCTGTATATGCCAGACCCAACTACCCAGCCGGGCTACTTGCTGGGCTTTCTTCAGTTCTGACTCCGATGAACGAAGAGCCGCCTCCAGCGCGTATTCATCACTTACATCCCGGAACACCAGCACCACACCAATGACCGTCTCACTGGAATCCTGTATAGGTGCCGCAGAGTCGGCAATCTGGTATTCCTTCCCATCCGCTGCAATGAGCACGGTATGGTTTGCCAACCCGACAATGGTTCCTTCCCGCAGCGCCTTGTCCACCGGATTTTCACATTTCTGGCGGGTAAAGGCATTCATTATCCGAAATACCTCGGTCAATGGGCGACCTTTCGCCTTGGCCTGGGTCCAGCCTGTCAATCGTTCCGCAACGTCATTCAGGAAATCCACGTTGCCATCTATATCAGTGGCAATCACTGCATCCCCAATACTCCGAAGGGTAACCCGCAGATGCTCCTTCTGGGCAAAGAGTTCCCGCTCAGCCCTCTTCTGCTCGGTGATTTCAAGAAATGCTGCCACAAAATGATCCGGCTTGTACTGATAACCAACACAGTCATACCACCTGTCATTGGCTTCAAGATGCTGCTGGAACCGGATTTCTTCTCCATCCCTTGCCACTCTGCCGAAGGTTCCTATCCAGTCGAAAGGGTCTTTCTCGATGCCCGGGAATGCCTCGGTTGCCAGTTTACCTGCAGGATTGACACCAGTAAGTTTCTGATAACTATCATTGGCAGCCAGAAACCGGTAATCAGAAGCCTTGCCT
>JAVEXH010000115.1:0-8003 GCA_034004175.1 Spirochaetia bacterium | reverse complement strand
ATCCAGGGTGTTGGCGAGCCTGTGTGGCTCGACCGGGCAGAAAAGTTCATGTTGCGGGTACTTGACTACCTGGGGCATGACCATTGGGATCTTTCCGTGGTTTTCTGTAATGATCCTTTCATCAGCACCCTCAATCAGGAATACCGCCACAAGGAAGGGCCAACCGATGTACTGTCCTTTGACCAGGGGGAGTGGTACGAGGGTGAAAATGGCCGTCGCTATCTGGCAGGGGATGTGGTACTATCACTCGATACCCTGGCCCGCAATGCCCTTGAGTTCGGGGTCTCACAGGATGAGGAACTGCGGCGTTTGCTGGTGCACGGCATACTTCATCTGTCGGGAGCCGATCACGGCACCAACGAGGCCGCAGAGCCTATGCTGATCGAACAAGAGTCAATTCTGGTATCCCTTGCGGAGGAAAGAATATTTTGAAACCTAGTGGATTGTTCTCCATACTATTCGGAAAAAAAGTGCAGAACGGCCAGGATGCGGATTCGGATGAGGTCACCTCGGAACGGCAGGACATGATCCGGGGCGTCGAGGAACTGTCGGAGACAACAGTCAAAGAGGTGATGGTCCCCCGTATCGATACGGTATTCATACCCATCGATGCAGACCGTGAAGAACTCCTGGCTACGGTAACCGGCTGTGGGCACTCCCGGATACCAGTCTACCGGGAAACCATAGATGATGTGGTCGGTGTCCTCTATGTGAAGGACCTGCTCCACGCGATAGTGAAAAATGGTGATGTCGATCTGTCCTCCCTGGTGCGGAAGCCCTTTTTTGTGCCCGATTCCAAGCGGATAGATTCCCTGCTGCGCGAATTCAAGCGCAGGCATGTCCATATCGCCATTGCCATAGACGAGTACGGCGGGGTTTCAGGCATCGTCTGCATGGAAGACATCATAGAAGAGATCGTCGGAGACATACAGGACGAGTTTGACAACGAGCGGGAAGATGTAGTAGGCATAGGCGACTCAGCCTGGCTGGTGGATGCCCGTATCAATATCGAAGACCTGAACGAGGAAATCTCCCTGGATATCCCCGATGACGAGTTTGATACCCTTGGGGGATTTGTCTTCGACCTTTTCGGGAAAATACCTTCGCGGTACGAGAAGGTTGCCTGGCGGGAATGGGATTTCGTGATACAGGAGATGGACGGTCACCGCATCGGTACGGTCAAGATACTCAGGCGGCCGGAGGCTCCCGGCGACCAGTGAAAGCCGCAAGGATCGGTGTGGCCGGCAAAATCGGTGGAACCGGAAGGGCCGGGAAGGCCGGGGTAGTGGCCTTGGCCTTCCTCCTGCTGTTTTCTGCCTTCGTGACTCCCGGAGCCCAGTCGGCCCCTGGCCCCTTCGATCCAGTGGCCGCCTACCGCTCTGGTATGGAACTGCTTGCCAGAGGTGAAACGTACCGGGCGGTGGATGCCTTCATGGCTGCTGTCGCGGCAAATCCTTCATACGCGGCTGCCTGGGCTGGCCTTGCCGAAAGCCATTACGAGCTCGGCGAGTTTGACAGGGCCATCGTATATGTCAATGAGGCTGCCAGATTCGGCCCCCAGACCCCGGCCCTCCTGAATCTCCATGCCTTCAGCCTGGTAGGGATCGGCAAGGTGGACGAGTCCCGGGAGCTTTTCGAGCGGATACTCCAGTCATTGCCGAACGATCGCGATGCCCGGTTTGGTCTGGCTCTTCTTGATGTCCGCCGCGGCCGTCCCACGGACGCCAGGATACGGCTTGCCTCATCCCTCCGCTCCCATCCCCGGGATTCCCGGGCTCTCCTGACTCTGGCTCTCATTTCCAAAGCCGAGGGAAGGGCATCCGAATCCGCCGCCTTCCTTGCGGAAGCACTGCGCTGGACGGCCGATGATCCTGAAACCTCCTACGCTGCTGCGGTGTTGGCTCTGGAGAACGGCAATGTCATCGAAGCTGCCCGGCTTGCCCAGGCCGCCGTGGATGCCAGGCCGAACCATGGTCCGGCCAGAAGCCTCCTCGCCGGCCTGTACTACGAGCGCGGTGCCTGGGATCAGTCCCGGGAAGTCCTGGATGCAGCCATCCTGCACAACAGGGAAGATGCCCAGGCCTGGTTCCTGCTCGGCCTGGTCGAGGCAGCGGCGGGCCGGCCTGACCAGGCGGAACTGGCTCTTTCCACTCTGGTAGCCATGCGTCCGGATGATGAACTTGCACGCATAGCCCTGGAGAACCTGGTCATGGATGCCACCCCGATGGAAGATGCCCGCAGGAACCAGTATGCGGCCTGGCGCTTCGGTAGGGCTGCTGAATTCGAACGCGGACTGCTGTACGAGAGGGCTTTGGCCGAGTACAGACGTGGCCTGTCCATCGATCCATATTCTGTCCCCGGCCGCCGCAGGTACGCCGAACTGTTGCGTCTGTCCGGTCTTGCCGCTGCCTACCACGCCGAGCTTGCCTTCCTGAAGGATCTGGGCAAAGCGGACCAGGCCATAGAAGACGCCCTTGAAATCTATGGCAGCCTGCTGCAGGGGGGGGTCTCGGTGGACTGGCGGGTAGACCAGTTTTCCGTGCTGTCCCGTCCGTACACACTGGCGGTGTACTCCGTGGGCCCTGGCGGCCTGCCATACCACGCCGGCAGCGACCTGGTGGTAGCCCGGTATCTGCGCGACCTTCTTTCGTCCTCTGCCCGCATCGCCCCTTCACGTGCCACACCCAGGGTTGCCGCATTCTCGGACGCCTATCGCATGGCCAGGGAAGCAGGCATGGACTATTTCATCCTCCTGCGCACGGAAGAAACCGAAAGGGATGTCCTTGTGCTGGCCGAGCTGTATGTAGGCAGGACGGGTGCCCTCGTGGCCAGGCTGGAGGTTCCACGTTCGGGCAATGACAGGATCGCCGGTGCTGTCGCCGGGATTCTTTATGAAGTTTCCAGTTTGCTTCATCTTCGTGGATCCATTGTGGAGCGCAGGGGTGAACTTGCCCTTGTCGATATAGGCCGATCGGTTGGTGTGGCCGCCGAAGATGCCTTTCTCGTCATCCGCAACGGCCGAATCTCAACCAATGCCGATGCAGCCGGTCTGAGCTGGGCAGAGGCTGATGTCGTCGGTCGGCTTGTCATAACCAGGGTAGACGACGAGATAGCCGAAGGCAGGCTGGAGCGGGTCGGTTTCTTTGACAGGGTCAACCCCAGGGATGTCATAGTCCGTGAGCCAGCACCGGATACGGAACCTGAAAAACCCCCAGCTACGGCAAGTGCAGACCGGGGAACCCTGACCTGGATGACCTTGTTCGAGAAAATCCAGCGTTTATATTGATTATTTGTTTTGAATATTGAAAACATTCGTTCAAATATCAAAAGATAGCTTGCAATAACTGAAAAGGCACTATACAATGCTCATGGATCGGCCATTTGTAGGCCGAGAAATCGTCTCATGTTCGTACAGAAAAAAGGAGGGCATGATGAACGCCTATATTCGTGAGGTCCTTGACGGCCTCAAGGCCCGCAATCCATGGGAGACCGAGTTCCTGCAGGCAGCCGAGGAAGTCCTCGAGTCCATTGCACCGCTCATCGAGAAGGATCCCAAGTACAAGGCCCAACGCATTCTTGAGCGGATCGTGGAACCTGAACGCACCATCATTTTCAGGGTTCCCTGGATGGATGACAGGGGAGACTACCATATCAACCGCGGTTATCGGGTGCAGTTCAACAGTGCCATCGGCCCCTACAAGGGTGGAATCCGCTTCCATCCGAAGGTGACCCTTTCTACCCTCAAATTCCTCGGCTTCGAGCAGACCTTCAAGAACAGCCTTACCGGCCTGCCCATGGGCGGCGGCAAGGGTGGTTCCGATTTCGATCCCAATGGCAAAAGCGACAATGAGATCATGCGTTTCTGCCAGAGCTTCATGAACGAATTGTACCGCCACATAGGTCCTGATACAGACGTTCCTGCCGGCGACATCGGTGTGGGTGGCCGCGAGGTCGGTTTCATGTTCGGACAGTACAAGCGCCTGCAGAACGAGTTTGCGGGTGTGTTCACCGGCAAGGGGATCAGCTTCGGCGGTTCCCTCATCAGGCCCGAGGCTACTGGTTTTGGTGCCATCTACTTTGCCCAGGAAATGTTCAAGCTCAAGGGTGAAACCCTCAAGGGCAAGACCATATCCGTGTCCGGTTTCGGCAATGTAGCCTGGGGTTGCTGCATCAAGGCAGCCGATCTTGGCGCCAAGGTTGTCACCATCTCCGGCCCCGATGGCTATGTCTATGATCCCGACGGCATCAGCACACCCGAGAAGTTCAAGTATCTCGAGGAGATGCTGGTCATCGACCGGAACAAGGTAGAGAACTACACCAAGAAATACCCGAATGCCAAATTCTTTGCCGGCAAGCGCCCCTGGGAGCAGAAGGTCGACATCGCCATGCCCTGCGCCATCCAGAATGAGCTGTCAGGCGAGGACGGCCTTGCACTGGTAGCCAATGGTGTCCAGGCGGTGGTCGAAGTCTCCAACATGGGCTGTACCCCTGAAGCCTGGAAGCTCTTCATAGAGAAAAAGATCCCCTTCGCACCGGGCAAGGCAGCCAATGCCGGCGGTGTAGCCACTTCGGGTCTTGAAATGAGCCAGAACTCCATGCGCCTTGCCTGGAGCGCCGAAGAGGTGGACAAGCGTCTGCAGGAGATCATGATCACCATCCATAATTCCTGTGTGAATACTGCCAAGCAGTTCGGTTTCGAAGGCAACTACGTGGTTGGCGGCAATATCGCCGGCTTCAAGAAAGTTGCCGACGCGATGATCGCACAAGGATTAGTCTAAACCGGACTCCTTGCAGCATCATCGCGGCGAGACGCCATGATCGCACAAGGATTGGTCTAAACCGGACTCCTTGCAGCATCATCGCGGCGAGACGCGATGATCGCCCAGGGACTGGTTTAAGTCGTCCTGTATAGATAAAAAGGAGACCGGAAGCCCGGTTTCAGGTATCCGCTGACGCCGTTCCCTCCTGGCAGGGGACGGCGTTTTTTCTTCCGTGCATGGCACTCCCATGATCTACCCGGTTTGTACTATACTCCTGGCGGAGGCCTTCATGTACTTCAACGAACTGGTGGCAGCATACGACAGGGAGCGGCGGGAGCGGGATATCTTCCATGATCTCATGTGCTATCGGGTGCGGGAGATACTCCTGGTGGCCAGCCTCTACGATGCTTTCATACTTGAAAGCGACGGAGCCCTTTCGGACCAGATCTATGGCGAGTTCTTCAAGCTTAACCTGACTACCGCACCAAGGGTCTCCTGTGCCTATACCCCCGAAGCTGCCCTGGAAATGTACCACGCCGGCAATTACGACATGGTCATCATCATGGCCGGTCTTGAGTTCGAAGCTCCCCTCAAACTGGCTGCCCGCATGAAGGAGCATCGTCCATCCAGTCCTGTCCTGCTCCTGGCCATGAACAATTCCAGCTTGTCGGGCCTTGGCGAGGAATGTCCTGCAGCCTTGGCAAACGTAGACAGGGTGTTTGTCTGGAATGGTTATTCCAAGCTGTTCGTGGGTATGATCAAATATGTAGAAGACCTGCGCAATGTCGACAACGATACCCGGGTCGGTATGGTCCGGGTAATCCTGCTCATAGAAGATTCGGTCCGTTACTACTCACGCTACCTGCCCTTGCTCTATTCGGTGGTCATGAGGCAGACCCAGCAACTGGTAGAAGAAGAAAAGGAAGTAGAGACATACAAGATCCTGCGTATGCGCGGCAGGCCCAAGATTGTCCTGGCCACCAGCTATGAGGAAGCCCTTGCGGTGTTCGAGCGCTACGAACCCTATCTTCTGACGGTTATTTCCGATGTCCGGTACTCCAGGGGCGGTGTTGAAGATCCTGAAGCAGGATTCCGATTCCTGCGGATGACCAAGGCACGCAAGCCTGACTTGCCAGTCATGATCCAGTCCAGCGAATCCGAAAACATGGATACCGCCTATGCTCTTGGTGCCTCTTTTGCGGACAAGAACTCCAATACTCTCGGTCGTGAACTATCGTCGTTCTTTCAGGGGCAACTCGGATTCGGCCCCTTCATATTCCGGGGACCCGAAGGCGAGGAATATGCCAGGGCACGGAACATGGAGGAATTCGAAGACTTCCTCCGCAAGGTTCCCATAGAAAGCCTTAAATTCCACGCCGCCCGTAACCATTTCTCGGCCTGGCTCATGGCCAGGGGTGAAGTACGCTTTGCGCGCATCATCCGCAACTACATGCTGGAGGACTTTGATACCCCTGCCGAATTGCGTGATTTCATTGTCCGTGCCCTCGATGACCTGCGCAAAGGCAAGGCCCGGGGAATCATTCCCGGCATAGGTGCCGGGTGGCGTGACCATGGAATAACCCGCCTGGGTGGCGGCTCCGTAGGCGGCAAGGGCAGGGGGCTGGCCTTCATAAAAAGCCTCATAGACAACATGGCCTTCGAACGGGACCAGAATGGCATCGAAATCCGGTTGCCGTATACCGCATTCATAGGCATAGACGAGTTTGAATTGTTCATGGAACAGAATGGGCTATGGAACCAGGCCTGGTATTCTCCCGGAGAGGTTGACATACGGAGGGACTTCCTGTCCCGCCCCCTGAATCCAGCTCTGGTGGAGCGGCTACGCTTCTTCCTCTCCACTACCAGCAAGCCACTGGCGGTCCGGTCCTCAGGTCTCTTCGAAGACATGCTTATGATTCCGTTTTCGGGGGTGTACGATACCTTCCTTATCCCGAACTCCCATCCCGAGCCCGACCGGCGCCTGGCCCAGCTCTGTGATGCCATACGCCTGGTCTATGCCAGCCTGTTCTCCGAAGGTGCACGGACTTACTTCGATGCGGCATCGTATAAAATCGAGGAAGAACGCATGGCCATAGTGGTGCAGGAACTGGTAGGCCAGCGACATGGCCGCTGGTTCTATCCTCTGATCTCAGGCACTGCCCAGTCATATAATTATTACCCTGTTTCCTACCTCAAGCCGGACGATGGCCTTTGCGTTTCTGCCCTTGGCCTTGGTCCGTATGTCGTGGAGGGCGGCGAGGCTTTCCGTTTCTCGCCCCGGTATCCGAAACTGGATGTTCTGTCCACTGCCCACCGGATGAGTGGAACCCAGCGCTGGTTCTATGCCCTGGATATGGAGCGCACCGAGTATGATCTGCTTGCCGGAGAAGAAGCCACCATGAGCCGCCTGGATATCTCCGAGGCCGAAGAAAATCCTGAATTCAGGCTGATAGCCAGCACCTGGAGCATGGAAGATGATCGACTGGAACCGGGTATCTCGGCCCGGGGTCCACGGGTAATCGATTTTGCGCCTACTCTGAAATACGAAGCCATACCACTGGCAAAAGTAGTGGAAGCCGTACTCGAAGTCGGCTCCAAAAGCATGGGCATCCCCGTTGAAATCGAATATGCCCTGAGTATGGGGGGTGACGATGGCACTCTTCCCGTGTTCCACTTGCTCCAGATCAAGCCTCTTATCCAGAATTCCGACAAGGTCGAGATAAATGTCGACGATACCGACCGGTCCACCTGTCTGGTCATGACCGATCGCTGCATGGGGAATGGCCGGGTTTCGGGTATCCACGATATTGTCTTTGTTGACCCCTCCCGGTTCGACAGGGGTAATACGGAGGTCATGGCCAGGGAGATCGGCCTGCTCAACGAGCGGCTCAGAGCCGACAACCGGCCGTATATGCTGATCGGCCCCGGTCGCTGGGGCACCCGTGACCGCTGGCTTGGCATCCCAGTGTCCTTCGGGCAGATATCCGGTGCCAAGACCATCATAGAAGCCGACCTGGCCGATTTCAGGGTGGATTCTTCCCTGGGTAGCCATTTCTTCCACAATGTCACCGCCATGAACATCGGATACTTCTCCATTGCCTATGGTTCAACCTACGCCTTTGTTGACTGGGATGGCCTCAAGGCCCTGCCGGTGGCCGACAGGACGGAGCACTGCATCCATGTCCGCACTGATGATCCCATTGAAATTCTGATGGATGGCAGAAAGGGGCATGGCATTGTCAA
>JAVEXH010000114.1:0-8034 GCA_034004175.1 Spirochaetia bacterium | reverse complement strand
CAGTCATCTTCCCCGAACAACATTGAATAATACCGGTCTATCTTGCCGCCAAGTTCC
The DNA here is from genome assembly GCA_034004175.1 of Spirochaetia bacterium. GTDB lineage: Bacteria > Spirochaetota > Spirochaetia > Treponematales > UBA12059 > MIBM01. The sequence goes on along the minus strand of JAVEXH010000114.1, from coordinate 7,977 downwards.
TGGATGCCGAAATTCCTGGCTTCCCGTATGAGTTCCTTGCCCTGGAAGAACACAAGCACCGCTGGAACCGTGAACACGGACAGTTGACCTGCAGCCTCCGGGACAGTCTCGATATCCACATAGTACATCCGGAGCTTCGGGAAATTCTCCTCCACAAGAGCGGCGACTTTGGGTTTGAGGGATTTACATACCCCGCAAGCGGGGAAAGAAAAGTAGAAGAGCACAGCCGGCTCGTTCTGTATCTTGTCCTGAAGTTCACTGTAGCTGGTCAGATCCTGCATGAGTGTCATAGGTCAAGTTTATAAGATGTATATGGCACAAGGTTCAATGGTTTGGACACTGTGCTGGCATTCAGGGTACAGACTACACATTGAACTTGAAGAACATAATATCTCCATCTTGGACTACGTATTCCTTGCCTTCCATGCGGATCTTGCCTTGGGAGCGCAGGGCCGCTTCGGTGCTGTGCTTGTCTATGTCGTCGTAGGAGTAGACGTCGGCCTTGATGAAGCCCTTCTCGAAGTCGGTGTGGATGACCCCGGCGGCCTGGGGGGCCTTGTCGCCTGCGTGGATGGTCCAGGCCCGGCATTCGTCCTTGCCGCTGGTGAAGAAGGTGCGCAGCCCCAGGAGTCGGTAGGCAGCGTGGATGAGGGCCGACAAGCCGGATTCGGTCAGACCCAGCTCCGACAGGAAGGCCAGCTTGTCTTCGTCGTTGTCCATCTCTGCCAGTTCGGCCTCGAACTTTCCGCAGATGACCACAGCCTCGGAGCCCTCCGAGGCAGCCCTGGCCTTCACAGCGTCCACATAGGCATTGCCCGAGCGTACACCCTCTTCATCGGTGTTGCACACGTAGACCTGGGGTTTCATGGTAAGGAGGAACCAGTTCCTGGCCTCCGCGGCTTCCTCGTCGCTCAGGACCACGGTACGAGCTGGCTTGCCCTCCTCCAGGACAGGCCGGACTTTCTGGAGGGCGGCAATCTCGTGCTCGGCTGCCTTCTTCTGCTCTCCACCCATCACCCTCAGGGCCCGCTGGGCTTTCTCCAGGCGCTTGTCCACCGTGTCCAGATCTGCCAGGGCCAGCTCGGTGGCTATGACATCGATATCGTTTATGGGATCCACCTTGTTGGCCACATGGACTATGTCAGGGTCATCGAAGCAGCGTACAACCTGGGCAATGATGCCTGTTTCACGGATGTGAGCCAGGAATTTGTTGCCCAGGCCTTCACCCTTGCTGGCGCCGGCCACGAGGCCCGCTATGTCCACAAACTCCACCACCGCCGGAATGCGGCGCTCGGGCTGGAAGAGCTCCACCAACCTGTCCAGCCGCGGATCCGGCACGGGCACTATGCCGGTGTTGGGCTCTATGGTGCAGAAGGGGTAATTGGCCGCCTCGGCCTTGGCACTGGAAAGGGCAGAAAATATGGTTGACTTGCCTACATTGGGCAGACCTACAATACCGCAGTTAAGGGCCATGGGTTCCTCGATTGTATGAAGATTGCAGCTTCCTGAAGCCTGGGATCCGCAACCTGAAAGTCGCAGAGCACCAGCCTGCCCAGAATAGCCGGAAAAACCAGGTGCTGGCAAGGACAGGCCAGGAGCTGGCCAGGAACCTGCCGGCAGACCGTTCAGTCAGGTCCCTCTCCCGCCTGATCCGCCAGCTCCATGATTTGCAGGTACTTCGGACGCTGGATTGCCCATATGCGATTCCGGTGCCAGGAAACCCATGATCCCGGCGCCGGCCAGACCTATCACGGCAACAGTCAGGGCTGCCCCGGACAGACTGAAGGATTTTATGACAAGGCCGACAATGAAGGGACCGGACATGGTCCCCAGATCGACGATCAGGCGCCAGACACCGATGAACCTGCCCGGATTGATGCTCGGCGCAAAGTCGGTGGACAGAGTCATGTTGATGCCGCTGCCCAGACCATTGCCGATCCCGGCGACAATCACCGCCAGGAGCATCATGGGAAGTCCGTTCACCAGTGGCAGCATCGACAGGCCCAGGGCCAGGAACACCAGACAGGGAACTGCCGCAATCTTCCGCCCCCAGCGGTCCATGGCTATGCCCGAAGGATAGACCAGCAGGATTTCAACGAAGTACATCAATGCTATGACCATGCCAACCTGGGATACCGAGAGCCCCAGGGAGTTTGCCACGAGGGGCACCAGGGCCTGGCGCGCGGTGCGCATTATCTGCAGGATGACGATGGCCAGGCCTGCGGTTGCGAATATGCCCGCATTGGACCGCAGTATGGCAAGCGACTGGGCAGGAGTCCAGGCTTCGGGTCTGGGAGGCTGTGCCGCCCGGGGAGCCCAACGGACCAGGGAGGCGCACGACAGGACCATAAGCACAGCGTATGCAAGATAGGAGTAGCGGTATCCCAGCAACTGCGCTATGAACCCTCCGGCGATTGGACCCAGCAGGTTGCCGAGCCTGTTCCCGCCACCAATCAGGGCCAGTGCCTTGCCACGGTGATGGGTAGGAACAAAGGCCTTGAAATAGGACAGCCGGGCTACGAAAAATGTTGTCTGTGTCATCCCGATGCCAAAAGCCATGAGGCCGAGGAACCACGGACTGGAAGCAAGGCTGGCACCAAGGGCAAAAAACCCTTCCGCAAAGGTAGAAACAATGATTACCCGGCGTATGCCAAAGCTGGCTATCAGCTGCCCCGCAGGAATATTGAAGACAAGACTGCCTAATCCTACCAGGCCTACGATGAAGGCAGCTCCCGCATTGCCCACCCCGAGATGTCTGGCATACAAGGCAAGCAGTGGAATGGCCAGCCCTGTCCCGAGGAAGGCGAGGCCGGAAGGAAGGTAAAAGGGCAACACAAGGGAGCCCGGGTTGAAGGTTCCATCGGTGCTGGCAGCTCGGGCATGACTCATATAGGATATATCCTATCACGGAACCACTCTTCAGGGTAGCTGTGATGTGTGCGTACGGCAAGGACTATTCCCGTAGCGTCATAGTCCTGCACCAGCCCTGATTCCATTTCTACCGGTTTGTTGTTTCTATATTCAAAATATCGTTTCATTTTTACACTATTTACGGCTGGCATTTTTACGTGTAAAATAGCAATTGTACAATATACCAAGCCCGCCCAGGACGCCACCATCAAGGAGAGACATCGATATGATAAACTTCGAAGCTGCTTATTCAGTCAATGCGCAGAACATGAAGAAAAGCGTGATACGCGAGCTGCTCAAGCTCATAGCCCAGCCCGAGATCATTTCCTTTGCCGGCGGGTTGCCGGCTCCCGAAACCTTTCCCGTGGCTGACCTGAGACGGGCAGCCGATGCTGTCTTCGAGAAGGAGGCCACCAAGGCCCTTCAATACGGCACCACCGAAGGCGATCCTGAACTGAAGGCAGAAATCATCAAGTTCGAAGGCCGCCAGGGAGTGCAGCTCAAGAATGACAACCTGCTCATTGTCTCGGCCAGCCAGCAGGGGCTGGACATAGTGGCCAAGGTATTCCTTGACCCGGGTGACTATCTGATTGCCGGGCGCCCGACCTACGTCGGAGCCATCCAGGCCTTCCAGTCGTACAGTGGCAAAATACTGGGCATACCCTTCACACCCGAGCAGGACGGCTTTGACATGGATGCCCTGGAAAAGCTGTACAGCAAGTCCATCGAAAGCGGCAAGAAAGTAAAATTCATCTATGTGATCCCGGATTTCCAGAACCCCGCTGGTTTCTGCTGGAGCCTGGCCAAGCGCAAGGCAATCCTGGAGTTTGCGTACAGGAACCAGCTGGTAATCATCGAGGATTCACCGTACCGTGAGATCCGCTTCATCGGCGAGCATCTGCCATCGATCTATCAACTGGACCAGCAGGGCCGGAACGAAGGCATCGTGGTCAATCTCAAGACCTTCTCCAAGATCCTGAGCCCCGGGGTGCGCATAGGCTGGATGATGGGTCATCCGACGCTGATAAGCAAATTCGTGATAGCCAAGCAGGCCATGGACCTGTGTACCAATGTCTTTGCCCAGAAGTGGCTGGCCGAGTATATGAAAACCGGCAAGCTGTACGATGTGATAAAGAACACCTGTGACAACTACCAGGAGAAGCGCAATGTGATGGTGGAGGCCCTGGAACAGCATATGCCCAAGCGCTGGGATATAAACTGGACCAAACCCGAGGGAGGTCTCTTCCTCTGGATAAGCCTGCCCAAGTACATAAATACCGAAGAACTCATCTTCAAGGCGGTGGAGCAGGAGAAGGTGGCCTTCGTGGTAGGTTCGGCTTTCTACTTCGATGAACCGGAGCAGAATGCCATGCGCATAAATTTTTCCTACTCAAGCCCCGCTCTCATCAAGGAAGGCGTCATGCGCCTGTGCCGGGTGATCAAGAAGGAGATCGATACTTACGAAGCCGGCAACCGGGCCAAGACAAGCCCCGAGGGTCTATAGGAACCCATATCGACCGCAACGGCCACTCCTCCGGGGGCGGCTTTTTTTACCTTTCCCCTCTCTGCGCGGTCAGTGTTTTCACGTATTTTCCAGCCTTTCCACCACAAAACCTTGCTCACACAGCACTGGTTTCGGTATTTTCTTATCTATGACAGGATACTGCACATACTGCTTCCGCGGATGTACCGCTTGTCCTGCATGAAACCGGCCCCCAGCCTGCCAAAGTGGAGAGACGGGGAGCGCGAACAGGAGAAATCATGGGTATTGTAGAACTGAGCAACGTGCGCAAGGTGTATCCGCTGGGCAAGGTCCAGGTAGAAGCTGTAAAGGGAGTGTCCATCTGCATAGAACGGGGAGACTTCATTTCGATAGCCGGCCCATCAGGCTCTGGCAAGACCACAATCCTGAACATGATTGGACTGGTGGACAGGGCCACCGAAGGCGAAGTCTACATCGATGGCAAGCCAACCTCCACGCTGAAAGACAAGGATCTTACCAGGTTGCGCCATGAGACCCTGGGCTTCATATTCCAGTCCTTCAACCTGATTCCCGTCCTCAATGTCTGGGAGAACGTCGAGTTTCCCCTGCTTCTGGGCAAGACCCGCATCCCCAAGGGCGAGAAGCAGGATTGGATCGACCATCTCATAGAGGAAGTAGGCCTTTCAGACTGGCGCAGACACAAGTCAAACGAGCTGTCCGGTGGCCAGCGCCAGCGGGTGGCCATAGCCAGAGCCCTTGCCACCAGACCGCAGATAGTACTGGCCGACGAACCCACCGCAAACCTGGACAGCGCCACCGGCGAGCAGATCATAGAGTTGATGAAGCGCATAAACCGTGAACTGCAGACGACCTTCATTTTCAGTACCCACGATGCCAAGATTGTAGACGTGGCCGACCACATAGTACGTCTGAAGGACGGCCTGGTTACAGAGAACTACCGCCGGGACGAGAAGAAAGCCGCCGAATGCGGCATCCCCGTGGCTGGCGGCACGGTTGCCGGTAGCATTACAACCGGTTCAGCCGGTACCGGGTCGGGGGTGTGATATGCCCGTAACGCTGCGCATGGCGTTCCGGAACCTGCTTGAACACAAGGCCAAGAGCCTGATCGTGGGAGTTCTGTTGTCGCTTGGTGTGCTGATACTGGTTCTGGGCAATTCTTTCCTGGATGCATCCAAGCGTGGAATCGAAGCGTCCTTCACCGCCAACTATACCGGCGACCTGATAGTAACCGGCGTGACCGATGGCCCGGTATCCCTTTTCGGGGTGCAGTCCGTGGGCGGTCTTGACCCTACTCCGGTGATTCCGGATTACAAAAAGGTATTCGGAAAGATCGTGTCCACGCAGGGCGTAAAAGCGGCCAGTGGTGTAGCATCGGGTTTCGGCATACTCATCAATGATGAGACGGACACCCCTATGGGCATGAGAGCTACTGAAGAAGATGATGAAGACATGGAATCGTCCTTTGTCATGCTCTTCGGTATAGACGCAGATAATTACTGGAAGTTGTTCCCCAACATAGAGGTGGTGGATGGCACGACGATACAACCCGGCCAGGCAGGCCTCATGGTGGCCCACGAACGGCTTGAGAAGCTGGGCAAGGCACTGAAGCGCGATCTGGCTGTAGGGGATGAGGTGCTGATACAGGGCTTCAGTGGAACCGGCATGCGCCTGCGAAGCGTGCCCATTGTGGGTACCTTCAGGCAGATTTCCGAAGGCGCTGGTCCCGAGCAACTGTCGTACATAGACGTGGATTCCCTGCGGGTCCTGAACAGCATGACCGTTGGCAGTTCCGAAAGTATCGAACTGGATGAAGAGGCCACTGCCATGCTGGCTGTGGATGACCTTGATACGCTGTTCTCGGATGACCTGTTTTCAGATGACATGTTCGCTGCCGACCTGGCTGGCGGAAGCATTGACACAAGTACAGGTGCCGGGGGCAGTGCCTCCGGCATGGGTGCCGGGGTCGACGCTACAGGCTCAGCTGCAGGGTTCACCTTCACCGAGGAGGGGCTGGACAACATACTGGGAGATACCAGCACCAGGGAACGCTTGAACGTGGCTGATACCGGGGCCTGGCACTCGATCGTTGTGCGCCTTGAGGATCCTGCCCGGGTCAAGCAGACGGTGGCCGAACTGAACGCCTGGTTTGCCGCTGAGGGCATAGAAGCCCAGGCAGGTGACTGGCAGAAGGCGGCAGGACCCTACGCCCAGTCGGTGGATGTACTGCGTATAGTCTTTACCATAGCCATCGTCATACTGGCTGTAGTTGCAGTGATAATCATCATGAACACCTTGGTGGTTTCGGTCATCGAGCGGACAGGGGAGATAGGCACCATGCGTGCCCTGGGAGCGGGCAAGGGCTTTGTCCGCAGGATGTTTGCCGCCGAGACGGTTACCCTGGCGCTGAGCTTCGGTGTCATCGGCATCGTGCTGTCCTTCATCGCGGTGGCCATCATAAACGCCCTGGGCATTCAGGCGTCAAACCCCTTCCTTGAGATACTCTTCGGCGGGAAGGTACTCAGGACCATCATAGAACCTCTGCCGGTCATCAGCGCCCTGGTACTGATAACCCTGGTCGGGCTTGCGGCGTCCATTTACCCCGTGAGCGTAGCCCTGCGCATACAGCCTGTTCAGGCCATGCAGACAGAATAGGAAGTGCCATGAAAACGGTAGCAACCATAGCCCTGCGCAACCTGAGCAGACAGAAGAAGCGCAGTCTGCTGCTCGGAGGCGCCATAGCCTTCGGCATCATGATAGTAACCCTGATAAACGGCTTTGCCGGATCCTTCTCCGCCAATGTGGCCGAAAACTTCTCCCATCTGGCCGCAGGGCACGTGTTCATCAGCGGCTCGGAGAAAACGGAAAGCGACAAGGAATTGTCGGTGATCCGGGACGACAGAGCCCTGACCGCCGCAGTGGCGGCCTCCGGAGCCACGGTGCAGTACATAACCAGGCGCTCGGAGTTCATGGGAACCCTGATCTTCGAGGGCAAGAAGATTCGTACCACCGTGGCCGGCGCGGACCTGGAGAGGGAGACCTTCCTGCGCGAACGCCTCCTTTTGAAGGACGGCTCCTGGGAAGCCATGGATGACACCCACGGCCTTATCCTGTCGGAGAAGATCGCTGCCAGGCTGAATGTGCAGATCGGCGACATTCTCCTGGTGCAGATGCAGACCGTGACGGGCCAGAACAATGTGGGCGAGTTTACCCTTGCGGGTATCAGCTTCGACACCGGCATACTGGGCCAGATGACGTCCTATGCCAATCTGGGCTACACCAACGAACTGCTGGGGCTGGCACCTGAAGAGTACCAGACCATGGGCATAATGCTGGAAGGACTGAAATTCACCGACCAGGCGTCGGCGTCGATCTACGAAAACCTGGCCAGCTCGGTGCAGGTCTTCGAGCGCGGGGCCAAGGACGACGACGGAGCCACTACCCAGTTCCAGGCCATGCTCAGGCAGCAGTCCAAGGAAGAGTGGGCAGGTGTGAAATACCGCCTGTTCAATATAAACGAGATGCTGTCCCAGGTTCAGCAGATAGTGGTAGCCCTTGACAGCACG
>JAVEXH010000113.1:0-8130 GCA_034004175.1 Spirochaetia bacterium | reverse complement strand
CCCTGTTGATAGAACTGGTGGAGAAGACCATAGGGGGGTGAGGCTGGCTAGGGGCGGGTGAGTTTTGCTACGAAGCCGTCCCTGCCTATGAAATTGCCGTCCCCGGTGAACGTTCCGTCCCGGTAGTACCGCACATAGGGCACACTCCGGTTCCCCAGCACGTCTTCCTTGAAGGCCATGAAATCTTCGAAGTAATCCTCTTTGTCGTATTCCACGAAGAATACCGTGGCATCGGCATCCTTTTCGGCCCGCTCAAGCCACATGCGCATCATGACCCACTGTGGGCACCAACTCTGGGTAAGCACTATTGCCACCCGTGTGGACGAGGCAATAACATCCTGTCCGAATTCTCTCTTGGCCATGGCATGCCCGCATTGCGCGGCGCTCAGTCTGGTCATGTATATATCCCCCTGTCGTAATCCGGTCGATACTATACAATACTGTAAACGGGGGTGGACATCCATGATTGCAGACAACTGGATACGGCGCCGTGACGAGAATCCTGTTTTACTGAACGGCCAACTGGAAGTCTATCATGGTTATTTCGGACCGGAAGAACGGCCGGTTCTGGTCAAGTCTTCACTCCCTGGCATTGCCGTTGGCGAGCTGGCAAGATCCATGGAACAGCAGTTCCGTGCTGCCCTGGCGGTGGGGCCAGGAGCCACTCCGCAACCTGTCTATTTTGGTCCATACCGGGACCGCATCATCCTGGCTACCGACGATGCAAAAGGAAAGACCATTGCACAGTTGCTGGGGACCGGACCCTGGTCTGTGCAGTCTTCGGTGGTCCTGGGGATCGGCTTGCTCAAAGCCATTCAGGTCTTCCACCGTGCAGGTTGGCTGCACCGGGCTGTACGGCCAGATAATATCATCCAGGATGATACCGGACGTATCCTTCTGGTGGGGCTGGGCAATGCACGGCACATGGAAGATACAGGGCCTGATTACTTCAAATTACCCCGGACCGGTATGAATCGTGCGTTTCTGGCACCCGAGCAGACAGGCAGGCTGGACATACAAACATCATGGCGATCGGACATCTATGCCGCTGGAGCTGTATTGTATACCGTGCTTGCCGGGCGTCCTCCCTTCGCCGGTGAAGATCCGGTAGCCATGCTGTATGATGTCATTGCAGGTGTCCCACCGGCACCGGGAACTTTCCGTGACAATCCGGATGCGTTCATGGATGACGTGGTTGCCAAGGCCATGGCCAAGGATCCGGGTCGACGTTACCAGACACTTACCGGGTTTTCAAATGATCTGGAGCTAGCCTCCGGATCCCCAGGCCTCCAGGCCGAGCCGGGGCTCCGGGACTCGCCAGAGGAATGTCTCCTGGGTCATTTGTCTCCTTTGCGTTCCCGGATCAGGTTGAGCCCTGGCGAGATGTACTCGCTCATGAACAGCATCTTCCCGGGGGAGCCTGACAAGGCAGGTCCTCTGTCGGGTCTTGCGCTGGCTGCCACTGGCGGTCTGTGCGAGGGTCTGGATGGATTCTTCTCGGGTCTGGAAACAGAGGGCAGCATCTGGTTCGAGGCTCCGCGGTGCAGATGGCGTGTGGCTTTGCCTGCCCAGGATGGCAAGAGTTTTCCAGTCGATATCGAGGCAATCTTGCCGGGCATGCTTGCCTCCCTTGGTGAAACTACTCTGCGGTTTCTGGAATGCGCAGCCTGTGAGGGGCAGGAATTTGATCCTGATGCAGTTGCCGCAATCCTCAGAGCGAGGGAAACCGGTGAAGAACTCACAATCCCGGCTCTGGAGGCTGGCTTGATCGTACCCTGCGGACAGTCCGGCAGGAAGTACCGTTTTTCCCATGAGTCCATAGCCCGCTTGCTGTACAATGATCTGGAATCGATCCGTAGATCGGTCTGGCACAAAGCTTATGCAAAACGCTACGAGGCTGCAGGCCGTCCCGATCTGGCAATACATCATGTGATGTCCGATCCTTTGAGGCCTCATGCCAGGGAAGATGCCATAAAACGGGCACTGGTTTTTACCCAGGCAGGGGCAGTCAAGGCCTATGATGATCCTGCGGGGTCCCTGGATCTGCTTCAGAAGGCAAGGCAGGCCCTGGGTCCGGCAGCGTGGCAGGATGAGCCGGGGCTGACTCTTGAAATTGCCCTGCTGTCCATGACCTGTGCAGCCAGGGTAGGCCAATCCGGCACCTTCGAGCGTTGCCGTTCGGAGGCAATGCGAATGGCTTCGGTGGCTGATCTGCCCCGCATCGCGGAATCGGCTGTTCAGGGTCTATCGACCATGGGTAGATCCGCGGATGCTCTTGCCTGTGCTCTCTCCGCGCTTCGGCAATTGGGGTTGAAATTGCCAGGCAAACCGGTAAAGTCTGGCGCACTCCTGGCTTTTGCATCGACTCTGGGTGTCCTGCGCCGTAATGGCACTACACTGGCTGAACTTCCCGACATGACTGAGCCGGAGGCCAGGATGGCCCTGGGTATCATAGCGGCAGCCGGACCGTCTGCCTACATAGCAAATCCGGCCATCATTCCCTTCCTGGCTGCTGCCGGCCTCCGTCTATGCCGCAGGTACGGGTTCCACGCCCAGTCGGCCGTGTTGTGCGCAGCCCTGGGAATGGCGGCAATCAGTGTTTTCGGCCGGTACCGGCTTGGTTTCCATTTCGGCCAATTGGCTGAGCGCCTGTCTTCGCGTCCATCAAGCATCGATGCCTATGCCCGGTCCAGATTTGTGGTCGTAAGTTTCATCAACCACTGGTTCAAATCCCTGGATGAGAGTCTGGATGCGTATCTTGATGCCGGAAGGGCGGGCCGCAGTACCGGGGATCATGATTATGGATCCCATGCCTACTCGGTGTATTTCCAGCAGGCTGTCATCGGGGGCAAGGATCTGTCATCGGCTACGACTCTCATACCTGAAATACGTGAAGCCCTTGCCGCAATGAATCAGGAGTTGCCAAACCGGATATTCAGGGCAACTACAGCTCTCCTCAACAGCCTCAAGGAACCGGATGATCCTGCGGGAAAGGGACTCTTCGATGGTCGATCCTTCTCCGACTGGCAGTCGGATTTTGCCAGCCAGGGGCAGTATTCCATGGCTTGCAACATGGCTCTGTACAGGGCCATTACAGGCTATCTGTTCTTCAACTTCAACGAGGCCCGTCAGGCAATAAATGAGCAGAAGGCTTATGCATCATCCATGCTGGGAACTTTTTTCGGCATGACGATACAACTACTGGATTGTCTGATTGCGTGCAGGGAAGCCTTGACCCTTGCTGATGAAACAAATGGAGTGGGAGCCTTCTACCGTCCTCAGCCTTCATCCATCCGCCGGAACCGTAAGGAGGCACGGGCCAGCCTCCGCCGGATGCGTGGGGTGTTGTTGCCCTTGGGCAGGTTCAATCCGGTTGTGTATGAATCCAGGCTTGTTCTGGTCAATGCGCTGTCGTATTTCCACCAAGGCAGGATGATGAAGGCCTTTGATACCTTTGAACGGGCAGTCTCCCTGGCACGCCTCACCGGCAGCCATCTTGATGAGGCGGTGGTCAGCAATGAATACGCCGCCTGTCTGGCCAGTGCCGGCCGCCAGGCACTGTCGCATTTCTACCAGCGGGCGTCATACACGGCCCTGGTCCGCTGGGGAGCCACAGGGGCTGCCGAAGCCATGGCTTTGAGGTTTCCTTCCATCAAAGCCTGGGTATCGGCTGGCCTTGATACAGTCCAAGGCTCTGGCCTTCTGACCCTTGATGCGGAGGCCTTGCTCAAGGCCAGTACGGTGATAGCAGCCGAACGTGATGGGATGGCACTGCTCCGGAGCTTGCTTGATGTGACCATGACCACAAGCGGCGCCAGATTCGGCGCAGTGTGGATACCTCAGGATGATGGGTGGATGCAAGCCGTCTCATCCAGTTATGGCACGGCAACCATGGGACGCACCGATGCTGGATCCCGCGATGAAAAATCCACTATCGAAATACCCGCCGGACAACTCGGAAACTGTTGCGAGGTACAGAGGACCCTGGTTGGTGGTTTCCGGAATGGAACTGGCTCAGTAGCCTTCATTCCCCTGCTCAGCAGGGGAAAAGCCAGAGGAGTCCTGGAGCTTGGCAATGAGTTTGTGTCCGGGGCATTCCCACCGGAACGGATGAAGATAGTCGAGGCCATAGCTGCACAGGCTTCCATATCCATAGAAAACGCTGAATTGTATGCAAACCTGGAGCGGAAGGTCGAAGAGAGGACCAGGGACCTGGAGGCAGCGCTGAAGAATGTCAGGCAGTTGCAAGGTCTGATCCCCATCTGTTCGTCATGCAAGAAGGTCCGCGACGACACCGGATACTGGGGTCAGGTTGAGGAATACATCAGTGCCAGGACAGATGCTGATTTTACCCATGGCCTGTGTCCCGATTGTCTTGAGCACTATTATGATGAGATGGATATAAACAAGGAAGACCGGAAAAAGGAGTCACATTGAGCCCTCCATATCCGGCGTTTTGTTGCCCTGAGGTTTCAGCCTCCGGAGACCAGGTGCATTGCATCCATATCGTCGCCTTCGCAGACCATGGCACTTTCCCATGATGTCCGGGGCACAAGTTTTCCATTCACCTTCACCACAATCAGGGGGAAGGACCAGTTCCTGGCCGCCAGGATCTCCCGGACACTGTGGCGGTCTCCTTCAAGGGTAAATGGTTCCCTGTTCAGCCGTATCGTCATCATCGATGCTCCCTGGAGTGCGACATTGCAGTAGCATCATAACAGGCAGGGGTACGGAACGTCAGCACTCAGGGTTGCAAATCCTGGTCACCGCCTCCTGTTGTCATTTCGCTGGATCAAGGCAATCTGAAGGCAATGACTATGGTTAACAGGGAAATTGGCGTATAATGGCCGGATGTCACGGCAACCCAGCGGCAAGCTGAAACGATTGATCATACTGCCCTTCCTTCTCATCATGGCGGCCAGCTTCAGCGTGTCCTGGTCCATGTATCTCATAGGCTCCCGGGAATCCATGCGCGATCTGATCCGAACGGTGATACGTGAGGTTGCAGACCGGGTAAACGAGACAACCAGGAACAAAATGCAGGAGACACTCCGCATCGCGGAGGTGAATGCAGCCTATTTTGCGGAATTCAAGCCTGGTCAGACCTCTGCAGATGGTATCAAGCGATTTTTCCTGTCCCAACTCTGGGTATATGACCGCTTGTCCATTGTTTCCGTGGGTATGGATGATGGTTCGTATCTGGAAGCCCAGCGCTTGGAGGATGGTCGCCTCCGGGTTGCCAGCGCCGGAACCCAGACCGGGAATACGCTTGTTTTCCGCCCTGTGAACGCCGATGGCAGTTTTGGCGAACCTGAACTGGTACGGCCGGATTACGATCCGCGGCAGCGCCCCTGGTACCGTTCAGCCCTTGATGCAGGCCAGCCAATCTGGACAGAACCGTATACCCTCTACTCCAACAGCGACCCCGCCATGTCGGCTTCTGTCCCGATCCATAGTAATGATGGAACGGTGATCGGTGTCACCACCGCGGTGCTCACCCTTGGTGAGATATCCGAGTATCTGAGCCAGCTTCCCGAAGCTTCGAAAGGCATACTGTATCTGGTTGACTATACTGGCCGCCTGGTGGCCAGTTCCGCCGGAGCGATAAGCATTGTGGATCCCGATGGCCAGCGGCAGCGGGCCAGGAATCATGAAGATCCACTGGTGGCCCTGTCTGCGAAGGCCGCAGGTATAGAGGCTCCAGGAGAGCAAGCTCCAGTCAAGAACAGCCTGGTTGATTTCAGTCTGAACATCGGAACGGTCAGATACCTCGGGCAAGCCCGGCCCTTCCGGACCGAAGCGGGGTTGGATTGGCTGGTGGTTACTGCACTCCGCGAGAACGCCTATACAACCAAGCTGGCCCAGATGGACGCCTGGACACTCGCAGTCCTGTTTGCTTTCCTTGTAGCTGCTGTCGTAGCCGGGTGGTTCATCGTCGAATCCCTGACCGGTCCCTTGCGGATACTGGTCAACGATGTGGATGCCCTGGTTCCTGGTGTCCCCGCACCTCCAGGCCTGTCGCAGATAACCCTGAGGCAGAACGAACTCGGGCGTCTGGCCCGATCGATACTGGCACTGAAAGTCCGCCTTGACGAGAACTTCGGGTCCATAGAACGGAGTCTCAGGGAGAAAGACATCCTCCTGAAGGAAGTGCATCATCGTGTGAAGAACAACCTGCAGATCGTTTCAAGCATTCTTTCCCTGCAGACCGGAACTATCCAGGACGAACAGGCCCGGGAGGCTTTTGAGGAGTGCCAGGACCGCATCCAGGCCATGGCACTGGTGCATGAAGAAGTTTACCAGACGGCCTCCTTCGTGGAACTGCGGATGGCGGATTACATACACAAAATCTGCGATACCCTCCGCTGGAGCCGCGCCTGGGGTTCCGCGACTGTTGACATCTTTGTGGAAGTGGAGGAAAACGCTGCCTTGCCCTTGGACAAGGCCATTCCCTGTGGTCTTGTGACCAACGAACTGGTGACCAATGCCTTGAAACATGCTTTCCGGGGCAAGTCCCACGGCATCATCGCTGTCAATTTTTCCATGGTGCCTGTCGCAATGGTGGACCTTTCCAGGGAACCGGATAGTATCAACCCCCCACCCCGATTCATCCTGGTCGTGGCCGATGATGGAACCGGGATCGCACCGGATGCCGACGAGTGCGGCGGCGTGGGCGGCCAGCTTGTCCAGGGTCTCGTGTCACAGCTCAAGGGAACGCTGCAGTACGACAGCGCTCCGGACGGGGGTACCTCGGTCCGCGTGGAGTTCTGACCGGCCTCTGGAGTCAGTTTCCGCAGGTGTTTGACATCTGCCGGGCAACTGCTGAATCACCGCTGATATTTCAGGATTGCCGAAAAGCCCATTCGCCTTTATACTGTAACTTCAACCACCTCAATCGAGCATCCTTTATTGAAATGCCTGTATTACCTGCGCCCGGTGGCTTGCTACCGGGCGCTTGCAATAATCCCGACTCACGATACGCGACTTAAAAAGGAGGTCCACTACCGTGATCAAGTACCTTAAGCTGCATGACGATAAATGCGTCGGCTGCCTCAATTGCACCGCGACCTGTTCGCAGATGTATTTCAAGGAAAACAATCCCGCCAGATCCCGCATCCAGGTGCTGGGATTGGGAGGCGGGAAATTCCATCTCGTAGCCTGCGACCAGGAATGCCGCAAGTGCGTGATCGAATGTCCGACCCAGGCCATCACTGTCAATTCCAAAGGCGTGGTGATGATCAACAAGAGCCTCTGCGTGGGCTGCCTTGCCTGCGTAGCCGTCTGTCCGATAGAAGCCATGCGTTTCTTCCCTGGTGAATCCACCCCCTTCAAGTGCATTGCGTGCGGAGAATGCGTGAAGACCTGCCCCAAGGGGGCCTTGGAGATAGCCGAGAAGGAAGACAGTCCCGCCTCCCGCTTACCCTTCGAGGTTGCCGAAGCGGCCCGAAAAAAGGAGGCAACCAATTGAGCAACACATTTGACAAGAAAAACTTCAAACTCCTGTCCGAGGCCAGTTTTGAACCCAAGGCAATACACCGCGGCTATGCAATGCGTACCCTGCATGTTGATGTGGGCAGCAAAAAAGCCATCCAGAAACCGGTGTCCGAAGACATGAAGAAGCGTTTCACCGGGGGCAAGGGCTTTGGCCTCAGGCTACTATGGGACGCCACCAAGCCCACCACCACGTGGGATGATCCGGAAAACGAGATCGTCATAGCCATGGGACCCATCTGCGGCAACACCAACTATCCTGGCTCCGGCAAGAGTCTGGTCGTAAGCCTGTCACCCCTGACCAAGGTACCAATAGACTCCAATGTCGGAGGTTTCTTCGGACCTTATTTGAAGTTCGGTGGCTGGGACGCCCTGGAAGTCCAGGGCAAGGCAGAGGTGGAGACCATAGTCTTCATCGACTCCAATGCCGGTACCGTCCAGTTCTACGAGGCTCCTGCTGACCTGCAGCAGGATACCCACCTCCTGGCGGAAGAACTGACCCATGCTTTTGCCAAGGATGAGAAAGACCTGCAGTCTGTTTCGGTAGTATCCGCTGGCCGCGCGGCCGACTACTCACCCCTTGGATTGCTGAACTTCTCGCTGTATGACAAGCGTCGACAGGGCATACGGGTGAAGCAG
>JAVEXH010000112.1:0-8133 GCA_034004175.1 Spirochaetia bacterium | reverse complement strand
TATTCCAGGGTTCCAAAGGTAACGACCACGCCCTTGAACATGGTTTCTTCGACTACGACAATACTCTTCCGGGAGGCTTCGATGCGCTCCCGAAGCCCCGGAAACCGAGCCTTGAGGGTAGCCAGTTCCTGTCCCAGGCTGCCGATGGATTCCTGGAGTTGTGCTTGGGCCTGGAGCACCCTCTCGTCCGCGCGGCCTTCCTTCACCAGCTTGCCAAGTTGTTCCAGTTGCAAATCGACCTTGTCATGCTCTTTCTGCAGTGCAGCCTTTTTCTGGCCCGTAGCTCTATAGTCCAGCAGGAGTGCTGGTTCCACCCCGATGGCAAGGTGGGTCTCGGCCTCGTTGAAGTTACCCATTTTCTTGCACCAGAAACTGCCGCCAACGACAAGGTCGCTGGCAATGACCTCCGAGCGCCTGCCGTTCAGTACACAATTCCTGAAAGCAACGATACGGGAATGCATGATGGCCTCTTCTGCCAACACATTGCGGTGGCAGGTGACTATGCTGCTCTCGATGTACTTTGCAAAAAGGTCACCACCGCATTCAATGACCCCTTTGCCGTTGCCGTTGATACCGGTCTTCAGCAGTATGCTGCCCCCGGCCTTCAGTGTTGCCTTTCCTACGCTGCTGCCAACCTGTATGTCCCCTCCGGCTTCGACCACAAAGCCGTCGGCTATGCTCCCCTCGACAACCACGGAGCCATCGAAACGTATGTTGCCGGTCTCGAAATTCACGTTCTTTACGTAGATCACCGGCTCGACTATGACCTTGTCTTTGAGGATCCTGACATTGCCATCGCATTGAGCAGACAATTTGGTGCCATCTGGAGACAGCAGGGTGTTCAAGCCAGGCTGCAGTTGCTGAATCTGGCTATCCGACTCAGCTGGTATGATTTCACCGGTAACCTTCCTGCCATCCACCGCTGCAACCGGGGGCACCAGTTCAGCCAGGAGTTCTCCTGCCTTGCGGTTGTCTATGAAGTTGAGTTCCTTCAGGTTGATGCGGCCGAAATCCATCTCGAGGTAGGGTTTGCCTCGGTTGATGTTGAAGTGGTACTGGATGCGGTGGGCCTGACCGAAGATCGGCTCCCTGCCGGCTGCTACAGGGATGGGCTTGTTGTAGTCCTGCCGGGCAAGAGTGCGCTGGATACCCTCATGGTCGATGCCGAAGATCACGCCTGCATGGTCTAGTTCATCGAGGACATCCTGGAGCACCGGTGGAGCCGCTCCTTTTCTGGGCGGATGTATGGTGGCAAAAGCCGACATGCCGTCAGCGGCAATTTCTACGGAGATCGCAGCTGCCAGAGCCTGGCCATTAGGCCAGGTGACAAGGGCTGTAGCTTCACCGCTGGCAGCATCTACTATATCCCGTATAGTCCGTGCACTGACCTGTGGAACCCCGAGGAGTCTCATCCTGTTTTCTATGTCTTCGGGATACACGGGCCTGCCGGTGCCCACCGGCGCATGTACAGCCAGGTAGGCCCACCCCCTGCGGTAGTAGAGTTCGAATTTGCCGTTGCTGATTGCTGGCTTCTGCATCATTTCCAGAATATAGCATGCAAAACGGATTTGCAGGACAAGCTACACCCGATCTTTGAACTTGTTGCTTGCGGACTCGCTGTACAGAAGGCTTGGTATTTCAAAGTAAAAAAGTAAGAAATAAAAAACATAAAATTTTTGCATTTTTATCCATAATCTCCTAAAATTCGCATCGGGTTATATAACCGACGCCAAATCTGTATGATGCAAGGGAGACGGGCATGAAAAATCTGAAGCTGGGTGTAAAACTGATAGGTGGCTTTACACTGGTAGCCCTTATTGTGCTGACAGTAAGCATCTTTGGCATCAATGGCATCATGAAGGTGAATAGCCATGTAGAGGAAATTGGCCATGTGCGTCTCCCGAGTGTTGCAAACCTTCTCATCGTAAAAAATGAAGCCAGCAATATCCGTATTGCCCTCCGTTCACTGCTTAATCCACGTATGTCCATAGCTGACAGGGATCGGCAGTACCAGAATATAGATGCAGCCAGAACCACCTACCGGGAAGCTTGGTCGGTTTACGAGGAACTTCCCCAGACTGAGGAAGAGGCTCTTGTCTGGAATCGTTTTGTGCCTGCCTGGAATACCTGGGCTACGTACAACAACGGCTTTCTGGAAAGTAGCAAGGAAATCGACCAGACAGATATCCTGAATCCCGATGCCTATATGGCACGGATCAATGGTTTCATCGTTGACCATTATATTTTAATGGATAACCTCTCGCAGTTGCTCCTGACCGGCAAGCAGTTCACCGGTGGGGCTGACCCCACAGCCTGCAACTTCGGAAAGTGGCTGGCTACCTACAGTACCACCAATCAGGTGATACAGAATCTTGCCCGGGAGATTCCTGTCTATCACAATCCCTTCCATACGGATGTGACACGGGTACGCCAACTGGTACAGAATGGACAGAGGGCAGAAGCGCTTCGGCTTTTCGAGAACAGCATAAAACCGAATGCAACCAAGGTTTTTGAAATATTCGCCGCTATGGAGGCAGAAGCTGACCGGGTAGCCGGTCTGTATGACACAATGAGCCAGGAAGCCTTGACCACTGCCGTCCAGTTGCAGAATGCCTCGGTAACCTTGCTGGAAGAACTGGTTCAGATCAATGATACATCTGCCGAGCAAGCTATAACCCAAGCTGTCAGCGACGGTGCCCAAGCCCAGGCTGTAGCCCTTATAGGCATGATAGTCGGCGTAATCCTGGCCTTGTTCCTCGGGGTTACCCTAACCCTTGGTATAACCAAACCGGTGGCTTTGGGTGTGAATTTTGCCGCCAGGATGGCAGCCGGCGACATGACTGGTGACCTGGCGGTAAACCAGAAGGATGAAATAGGCATATTGGCCGATGCCCTGCGGAACATGCAGGAGAAACTGATCGACGTGATCAGCACCGTGCAGACGGCTACAGGCAATGTCTCCTCCGGCAGCCAGGAGATGTCCGGCACTGCCCAGCAGATGAGCCAGGGAGCTACCGAGCAGGCTGCCAGCGCTGAAGAGGTCTCTTCTTCGGTGGAAGAAATGACCAGCACCATCAAGCAGAATGCGGACAATGCACTGGCTACCGAGGGCATGGCACGAAAGGCTGCCAGTGATGCCGGTTCAGGTGCAGAGGCTGTAACCAAGGCAGTAGCCGCCATGAAGGACATAGCCGCCAAGATCAACATCATCGAGGAAATTGCACGGCAGACCAATCTGCTGGCTCTCAATGCGGCAATAGAAGCAGCCAGGGCAGGTGAGGCAGGCAAGGGCTTTGCCGTGGTGGCCAGTGAAGTACGAAAACTGGCGGAACGCAGCCAGACTGCTGCCGGGGAGATACTGTCCCTCTCGAAGACCAGTGTCGACGTGGCGGAAGAGGCAGGCAAGAGCATCCTGCAAGTGGCACCGGACATCAGCAAGACTGCAGACCTCGTAGCGGAGATAAGCGCTGCCAGCCGTGAGCAGAGTGTCGGTGTGGACCAGATCGCCAAGGCCGTTACCCAGCTGGACACCGTCATCCAGCAGAATGCCAGTGCCAGCGAAGAAATGGCCAGCATGGCTGAGGAACTTTCCAGCCAGGCAGAACAGCTTTCCGAGGCCATTTCATACTTCAAGATCAATGCCGGCAGTGGTGGTCAGATCAAACAATTGTCAGGCGGGCAGGATTCCAGTAACAAGAAGCCTTCAGTCAATGTAGCCCATGCCAGCCGGCAGTCAGCTGCCTCTTCCGGGGCTGCGCCAAGAGCCGGATCATCGGGCAAGACAGCCATTACCCTTCGGTCTGAAAAAGTCAGTGGGGCTGTGGATGATGATGACTTCGAGGAGTTTTGAGTGGCTGGACAGGATCTTCAGCCAGGATGAGACCGCGGCCATTGCAGAAGTCCCGATCATGGCTGCCGGTTTTTGATGACCGGCCAATCACCCGGCTCCGGCATGGCATCGGTCCGAGTCCATGCCGGAATCGAGCTTGTTGCGGAATCCAGCCCTCAGACCGGGAGAGTACTCATGGCTTCCAGGATCAAGGGCAGGTGTTCATCCCGTATCCAGTAGTGGCAGACAAACCGGAGCTTTCCGCCCTCCGGCGGGTTTGCCAGAATGCCTTTGGATCGCATGTAGGCCACGAACTTATCCGGGTCAGGTGCCGGGTTCATGCTTAGATAGACCATATCGATATCTACAGCATCGGTGTCCACCACCACACCCGGCAGCTTTGCAAGCCCGGCAGCAAGGGCCTTGGCATGCGTGTGATCCTCTGCCAAACGTTCCCGCATAGGCCCGAGTGCAACTAATCCGGCTGCAGCAATGACACCAGCCTGGCGCATGCCGCCGCCCATTATCTTCCGTTTACCCCGTGCCTTGTCTATGAATTCCCTTGATCCGGCAAGCATGGATCCCACCGGTGCACACAGACCCTTGGACAGGCAGAACATGACAGAGTCCGCACGTCTGGCTATATCTGCGGCCGGAACCCCAAGAGCCGTCGCGGCATTGAAGAGCCGTGCACCATCAAGATGCACGGGAACGCCGGCCGAACGTGCTGCTCCCGATGCCTTGTCCATCTCTTCCAGGGAAAATACCCGGCCATTGGAGTGGGCATTCTCAAGGCAGACCAGGGAGGTTGGCGGGTAGTGGATGTCGGTGCCTCGAATGCGGGAGGCCACATCCTCTGCGCTCAGGCAGCCATGCTTCGTGGCAACAGTACGCAACTGAACCCCTGCGATCACCGAAGCACCACCAGCCTCGTGCTGTACGATGTGGCAGTTCTCATCCAGGATCACTTCGCTGCCCCGCGGGCAGTGGGTAAAGAGGGCCAGCTGGTTGCCGAAAGTTCCCGAAGGCACCAGGAGGGCGGCTTCCTTGCCTGTCAGATGTGCCGCCAAGGCCTCCAGTTCTATGACGGTAGGGTCATCACCATAAACATCGTCTCCAACCCTGGCATCGGCCATGGCTTTCCTCATCTGGTCTGTAGGCCAGGTAACCGTGTCACTGCGCAGGTCGATATAGTCCATGGTGTTCAAGTGATCCTCCTGTGTACCGGTTCAGCATAGCGGAAGTGGGGCTACAGGGTCAAACGCTGGCCAACTGGCTTCCTGAAAATCCAATAGTCCGGTATAGTCTGTGCCATCTACAACTTTTGATCAGGATACGATATGGAAAACCAGAGTCTTGTAAAAAGGATAGACCGGGCGGCCTTTTCATCGATGTTCCTCTATGCGTCGGCTGCCAATGCCCTGCCTATCTGCTATGTGATGATCTCCCGTGACCTTGGCTTCAGCCTGACCCAGGCGGGACTCCTGGGGTTCATAACAGCCTTCGAGCAGTTCTTTGTCATGATTTTCAGTTGCTTCCTTGCCGCGCGGTTCGGCAAGATCAAGGTGCTCAAGACAGCGCTGCTGATCATCGGTACCGGGCTGTTTGCCTTTTCATTCACCCGTAATTACACAACCACCATAGCCTTGATGCTCCTGATCGGGCTGGGGAATGCCCTGATCGAAGCCCTGATAACCCCCTTGGTGGAGGATCTGCACCCTCAGGATTCCGGCTCGCGGATGAACCTGCTTCATGCATTCTGGCCGATCGGGGTGCTTGTCAGTGTGCTTCTGATAGGTGAACTGCTGTCCCGCGGGGTATCCTGGCGCTACATGTTCGTTGGTCTGGCAGTCGGTGCCGTGCTGGTGTTTTTCTTCTATCCTTCGTCCCGCAAGGTCAAGCTACCCCTGTCCCGTACGGATTTCAGCCACATGGGCGAGATCCTGGCCAGGCCCCGTTTCTGGTTCCTGGGCTTTGCACTGTTCTTTGCGGGAGCTTCCGAGGTTGCCTTTGCCTTCTGGTCCGCCAGCTACATCCAGATACATTTCCAGACCCTGCCCCGGGCCGGAGCCCTTGGAGCGGCCATTTTTGCCCTTGGTATGGTGACAGGCCGGATGGGCAGTGCTCGCCTGCTCAGGAGGATCAAGCTGAAACAGCTTATATACGGATCAGCACTTCTGGCCCTTGCCGGCAGTCTTACCTTCTTCATGATAAATGACTTGCCCACCTTGTATCTGTTCATGTTTTTCATGGGGCTGACCATTGCCTGTTACTGGCCGAGCATCCAGACCTATGCTGCGCGGGTAATGCCTGTGGACCCTACGGTGCTGATGATTTTCCTGTCCTGTTTCGGCATACCTGGAACCAGCCTTTCGCCGCTTCTCATGGGAATCATCGGGGATCGATATGGTCTGCGTACTTCTTTTGTTGTTGCTCCGGTGTTCTTGCTGTTGCTGGTGATCAGTATGAGCATAGAAGGCCGGATACAAGAGAAGACCAGCATACCGGAAACTATGTAGCTCACCTGTGTCGTCTGGAGTTTCCGGAAGAAGGGTGTAGCTATGCTTTCACGTGCGAAGGAGTTACACAAGATTGTGCCGGACCAAGTGTACGAGCTTCGCAAAGCTGTTTTGCACTTCAGTCCGGACACATATCGACAAGCGGAACCTGATCCGAAGGACTATCCTGTTATTTTGGCCTTTACCATAATCGATGGTGGAGGTCTACCAGCCAGGTTCAGTTGCCTTCTCTGAGGATCTCTACCTTGATGCAGTTCGGATCATCAGCCGCATCCTTGGCTGGGATGGTGATGGTAAGCACGCCGTTGCGCATCACGGCTTTGGCCAGGTTCTGGGCATAGTCGTCGGCTGGAACCGTGTATTCCAGGCGTTCGTAGTTCTTCAGGTCGAAGCCCTGGTGGGTAACTCTGCGCTTGCCTTCATCGCTTGGGCCCTCCGGGAGCCTGGCGGTGAGGAACATGGTGGCGCCCCTGAAACGGATGTCGATACCGGCCTGGTCAAAACCGGGAAGCAGGAACTCGAAGATGATGGAGTCATCACTGCTCTTGTAGCTGTTCATGAGCGGAGCCGGTGCAGAGGGCTGCTTGGCATTGGCTGACTGTGTACCTTGTCCAAACGCATGGGAGAAGCCGGCGTCGAACTGGGACCCGAAATTCCGCAGTTTTTCGGCAAGGTCAGGATCGTTTACGGCATCCTTTATACAGTGCCTGAAACGATCAGCCATCTTTGAGAGTTCTTCGAAACCTTCGGATTGATTGAAATCGATGTGCATACAATACTCCTGGCGCTTTGGAGTAGCGCCCGCCGTCCTTCAAGGACCGGCCTCAGAAATGACCCCCCATACGGAGCGATCGGAAACAGGCCAACCGACATGGTCGCGTTGACTTATGAAGGAAATATACTGCGGAGATCTGGAATAGGCAATAATCTTGTTCCAGGTTCTTGCATGTAAATGTGGGCATGGTACACTGAACATCGTGATGGAGAGTGGGCCATGGAAAAGGAACAAGCAGCAAAGATTGATACGTATGATGTCGTGGTGGTTGGTGCCGGTTTTGCCGGCCTTGCTGCCGCACTGGAAGCCAGGAGAGCCGGTGCCTCGGTTCTGGTCATAGAGAAAATGAAAGCCCCCGGTGGCAACTCCATCATCAGTGACGGTGGCCTTGCCGCCGCTGGTACTTCGCTGCAGGCCAGACACGGCATCGAGGATTCAGCTGAAATATTTTATCGCGATATGCTGAGGGCAGGGCAGGGGCTGAACCATCCGGAGTTGGTGCGAACCCTTGTGGCGCATGCTCCGGAGGCGTTCCAGTGGACTGTTGACTACCTTGGGGTGCAGTATCTTGACCGCGTTGATTTCTTTGGTGGCCACTCTGTTGCCCGCAGCTATGCTGCGGCTGGCATCACTGGAGCTTCCATCCTCAAGCCGATGCTTGCAAAGCTGGAGGAACTTGGCATCCCTCTGATGAAGTCTGCTTATCTGAAAGGCATACTGCAGGATGGTGGCCGGATTGCGGGCATAGAGGTCCGGGATGGTTGGCAATATGGCAAACCGGATTCTGGTCTGCTCCGACAGCTAGGCGTCAACAAAGGGCTGGTACTGGCAGCCGGTGGTTTTGGTGCGGATGTGGCCTTCAGATCTGTCCAGGATCCGCGTCTGGGACCAGAGCTTGATACAACCAACAAGCCAAGTGCCACGGCGGAAGTCTTGTCCCTGGCCCTGCGTCTGGGTGCGGCGCCCGTCCAGCTTTCCTATATACAGCTGGGAGCCTGGGCTTCTCCGGA
>JAVEXH010000111.1:0-8136 GCA_034004175.1 Spirochaetia bacterium | reverse complement strand
GAATAGTGAGTTAGCGTGCAGTGGAAAGCATCGAAAACGTATAAAAATGGGCAAAAACCGCCCTAGGGGCTAAACGAAAAAGATCCGGCTACCGCCGGGTCTTTTCTGTTTATAAGCCCCTAGGGGAGTTGAACCCGGAGCAGCTTGATTAAAGCCACGCGTGCGAGCTGGCGAGCACGGTCAGGTAAGGTCGGCGCATGGACGCGCCGGAGCTGCGTAGGCGGGCTGCAAGGCCGAGCCCGGACGGCGAGGCCTGGAAGCTCGACTCCCCTAGGGGCCTCTATCCTAATTCCACTCCTGGGCCCACGCGGCCAGGCCATTCATCACGGGCTCCAGGCCCCTTCCTTTTGGAGTCAGACCATAGGTGACCCGCAAAGGAGGGCCTGGTTCAACCTTCCGGTCCACCAGACCGAGCGCTTCGAGTTCCTTCATCCTCAGGGCCAGCATACGGGATGACAGGGATGGCACAGCACGCTCCAGGGCCATGAAGCAACGCTCCCCCGCCGTCAGTTCGTGGAGTATGAGGCCTGTCCATTTCTTGCCCAGCATCTCGAAGGCAGCCTGTACCCGGGGGCAGAGGCTGTGGTCATCATGGCGGGAGTCTTCAATATCCATATGACAAAGATAACGAATTCCATTGACTCTATGCAAGAAGTTTACTAACTTACTAAAAGTAAGTAGATATATGACAGGAAAAATAATGAATATTGCCTGTCTATGGTCTGCGGACCGGGCCTGCATTGGCAGAGCCCGATGAACATCGTCCTGATTCAAGGAGTACGCAATGAAGTCATGGAACAGCATCCCGTCACAGGAAACCATCGACAAGACCCTGGCCGCCCTGTCGGCCAACGGAATAGAGGCAGTGTATGTAAAGACCGCAACCGAGGCCCGTGAGCGGGTTCTGGCAATGATCCCGAAAGGATCCGAGGTAATGACCATGTCGTCGGTCACGGTGGATTCCATAGGCCTGGGCAAGGATCTGAATGAATCCGGGACGTATGAATCAGCCAAAGGCAAACTGTACGCCATGGACCAGAAAACCCAGGGTCGGCAGATGCGCAAATATGGTGCGGCACCTGATGTTGCCGTTGGTTCCGTGCATGCGGTGACCGAAACCGGATCACTTGTCATTGCATCCCTTACCGGCAGCCAGTTGCCTGCCTATGCATACGGGTCCGGCACGGTCATCTGGGTGGCTGGTGTGAACAAACTGGTGAAAGACCTGGAAGAAGGCATGAAGCGCCTGGATGAGCACGTGGTTCCGCTTGAGAGCGAGAGGGCCAGGAAGGCCTATGGCCTTCCCGATGGCTTCAAGAGTTATCCGGCCAAGGTTCTGGTGTTCAACCGCGAGGTACAGGCCGGCAGGGCAAAGCTGGTGCTGGTAGGCGAGGTGCTTGGTTACTGATACAAGCGATGTCGGGTTTTTGGCTATGCATTCTGCATAGGCTTTCATTTTGCATATTGAGGTAAATACTTTTGCAACAATGAATTAGATTTAATCCAGTGAATCATGGCCCAGAGTGCATAGATTCCACCTGGGTTGCGTATCCGGGGCAGGTGCCTGCAAGTGCGAGAACGTACGCGGTAAGGCAGTTTTAATTGTTTTTGTGGTATGAAAATAGAGTTGAAGATTATTATATTCGTAATAAATTTGCATTATGGCATGATTGTTGCTATATATAAGATAGTCAGGCTAGACAAGCCACAGACAGTGGCTGATCCTGACACAGGAGGTTCTTATGAAGACGTTGAAAGTTCTTGCCCTGGTTTCCCTGATCGCTCTTGTATCGTTTGTTCCGGCTTTTGCACAGACTATAGATCTGACCAACACCCAGGCGTCAGTAGTGATCACTGGCAATGTCCCCCAGATCCTGAAGGCAGTCCTCAATCTGACTGATCTTGATCTGGATCTGCAGTTGGGTGGTACCGAGTTGTTGGGTGACGTAACCCTGATCAGCAACAGGATCGGCGGTTATTCGCTGAGCGTTGCCTCCACCAATGGTGGTAAACTGATGGGAGATGATGTGGGAAACGTCGACAATTTCCCCTACACCTTCATCTTTGGCGGGACTCCATTTGATCTGTCTACCGGAAACTATGTGTTCTCCGATACAGTAAAGACTACAAAGGCTGGTAATACCAAGACCGTGGAAGTAAGCTTTACCGGGTACGATGATCGCCCTGACATGGTAAATGCCGATACCTATTCTGATACCCTTACGTTTACCATAGCAGCAAACTAAGCCACCGTAACAAGGCGGGTTTATGACAACGAAGACAGTGCTCGCCATGCTTCTGGCGGCAACCGTACAGGTTGCCGCCCTGAGCGTCACTCCCATGACTGTTGAACTGACAGAAACCGGCACCGGTAGCACCGCGTCATTCAGGATAGAGAATGATGGTGACAGTCCCATCGCTGTAATTATCAGCATCAAGACCCGCTCCATTGAGCTTGACGGAACGGAGAACAACGAACCGGTCGGAACTGATTTCCTGGTGCTGCCATCCAGGTTGGTGCTTGAACCCCGGACCACCAGGGTTGTTAAGGTTCAGTGGCGAGGAACGAGGCCGCTCTCCTATGAGCAGGCCTACCGTGTGATGGTTGAGCAGGTTCCGGTGGCTTTTGGTGAAGCCGGAGGCTCGGGCATACGCATACTGTTCCGTTACATTGCTGCACTGTATGTAGTGCCTGCCGGAGCTTCCGGACGCCTGTCCCTTGGTGCAGTCACTGCGTCCGAAGTTGGTGGGGAAGCAGGTTTCGTGGTCAGGATAGACAATGTCGGCGACAAGCATTTCATAACCGAGGCTCCCCGGCTCGTGCTGCGCGGTGGAGAACAGGAGCTGGATCTGTCCGGAGACTCCCTGAAGGGCCTGGAAGGCTTGAATGTACTTGCCAGGTCCAGCCGGGAAGTTTTCATACCCTGGGCGGCTGCCAGTACAGGGACTGTATATGAAGGCGTATTCTCGGCCGAACGTGAATAATCACCCGGCAGGCGGCCATACCCCCTGGCGGACATCCCTGTTGCCGTTTGTCCTTCTCCTCGGGCTTGGCCCCATGGCAGTGTCGGCACAGGATATGGTTCTTGCCACAGTGTCGATCAATACGAAACCAGTGGCTGAACTGCTGGCCGTTGAAGAAGACGGCTCACTGTATTTTGAATCAGCTGATCTGGCTCCCTTGCTGTCGGGCCGGATCAACCAGGATATACTGGACACTCTTTTCACCGGTCAGGACACGCTTGGGGGTTCAGAGCTGACTGCCGCAGGTCTTGGTGTGTCCTGGGATCCGCTCAGTCTGGTTTTTTCAATCGATGTACCTCCCCGGCTGTTCCCTGTCCGCAGTTTCGAGATTGCCAAAACCAGGGCTGCCCCCACGGGAGTCCTGTACGAGCCAGAACCCTTTTCCGCAATCCTGAACTTCACCGCCAGAGCCGGGTATACCACGGAAGGCGGGGATTCGGATCTTCCGGTGTTCATGGATACGATCTTGTTTGTGAACCTGTGGTCGTGGGTGCTGGAATTGGGTGCCACCGGTGAGACGGAGGCTGGTACTCACGACTTGAGCCTTACCACTGCCCGGATGGTACGGGATTTCATGGCGGCGGATTCACGGCTCATCGCAGGGCGGCTGGACAGTCCTGCAACCGGATTCCAGTCGTCCCAGCGCCTTCTTGGTCTTTCCATGCAGAGCAAGTCTTTTGCGAATGACCGGCGACTGGTTTCTCCGCCCCTTGATGAACTGGTACTTGAGCGTAGTGGTACTGCCCGTATATTCCTCAATGGCGCTTTGCTGCGTACCGAGAGGCTTGATCCGGGGGCGTACCAGCTGTCCGATCTTCCGTTTTCATCCGGGCTTAACAAGCTTGAGGTGGAGGTGGATGAAGCCGGAGCAGAACCATACCGGTTTGTGTATGTCCAGCCCCACGACGAGACCTTTCTTGGGGCTGGAGGCCTGGACTATGCCCTTGCCTTCGGTTTTGAGGAGAGCGTCCAGCCCAGAGCCATGGGAAGCGCTTTCCTGAGGTTGGGGCTAACCGACCGCATGGATGCCAGCCTCTCGTTCCAGGCTGGTTTCAGCACTGCCCTGCTTGGAGTGGCAACTGCCGTGGCCACCGGATTGGGAAATCTGTCGCTGGATGCCGGGGTGTCACTGCCTACGGCTCCCGAAGCGTATCCGGCGGCATTTTCCCTGGCTTCGCGGTACAGGCTGTCCTTTCCCGGGCGCACGAACCTGCCGAGCCTGGGATTATCAGCCCAGTATTCGTCTGCCGGCTTCTCGGCACCACGGCTGTCGTTTGCAGTAGAGCCGCCGGAAACCACCCTGCGGCTTTCAGGATCCATCTCTTCCATCCTGCCTGGCGGGATGAGCGGCTCGCTGACAGCCGAGAACAGGAAGAACCTGGATGACGGGACGCAGTCCACCACAGCGGCCCTGACCCTGCGCAGGCGTATGGCCGATGGCCTCACAGTCTCCGGGCTTGGCACCCTGGCCTTCCAGCCTGACGGAACCATTCAGCAGAGCTTTACGCTTACGGTACAGTCTGCACCGCCGGGAAGCGGGCAGAACTTCCAGTATTCCCAGGGACTCACCCGCAGGAGTTCCAGTGTTGACCTGTCGGGTACCCTTGGGCCGGACAAGGGAGTGGAGGCTTCCCTCCGGGGTACCAATCTCCTCGGGCACGAGGAAGATGTCAGCTCCCTGGCTGTGCAATCCAGGATTCGTCGGTCCTACGGTGATTTTGGCGCTTCGGCAGCCTGGGAGCATGATCCCCTTACCGGTCTGGCCTCGTCGGCATTGTCACTGTCGGGATCGGGAGCCTTGGTCCTGGCTGGAGGATATCTGAAGTACACCCGGCCTGTAGCCGATTCCTTTGTGCTGCTAGCACCCCAGGATAGCCTCAGGGAGAATACCGTGGAGCTTCAGCTTGGATCAGGCCGTTCGGAACTCGGCAGTACTGATGGAAAGGTGGGTGTTGGCCCCCTGGCTTCGTACCGGCCTGTACAGGGATACGTGAACCTGCCCGATGGTGGGCCCGAAATGGTGGCAGAAGAGCCTTTTGTGGTGCTGTCAGCCGGGTATCGATCGGGGCTGGTAGTAAGGCCCGATGTAAAGCCGAATCTTGGTATAAGCGGAAGGCTCCTGGATGCCTTGGGAGAACCCGTAATCTGGATGGCTGGCCGCCTGATTGGTCCAGATGGAGCGGTGGTTGACCAGGGCTTCACCGATGCAGATGGCCATTTCGAGTTCTATGGCCTGGCTCCCGGGAGATATACCATCTCCTGGGCAAGCAAGCCGGCGTTCGTCCTGGCGTTTGACCTTGGAGCAGCCAGCGGAATGATGAGTGATCTGGGCGAGTTCAGAATGGATGAGCAATGACGGGAGGCAGGCAGATGAAGAAAATACTGGTAGCTGGCATGATCCTGGTTTTTGGCGCGAGTGCAGTCAGTGGTCAGGAGATTTTCCGCCTTTCACCGAATTCCATCAATGCCCTGGCGTATGATGCCCAATCCGACAATGCGGCGGCGGTTGTTGCAACTGTCCGCATCAAGCAGGCCCTGGGCTTTGATTTCGTGTACGCCTTGAGTTTTGAACCCGGATCGGCCGGGCGCCGTCTTGCCGGGCCCGATCCAGCATATTCGCTGAACTACGAACTGCTGGACACCGCCTTGCAGCCCCCCCGGATACTGAAATCCTGGCTGGAAGGTATCTACCCCGACGATTTCCCCACCGGTATGTTCCCGGCCGGGACGCGGAACACGAATATCGAGCACCCCTTCAACCTCATAGTCCCTGCCGGTTCCATTGTGCCTGCCGGAACCTACAGCGGTACCGTCACTATTGCGCTGTACGGAGCCCCTGCGGGTACGGCTCCTGGTCTGTTGGAAAACCGGGTCTATTCGGTATCAGCTGTAGTGCCTGAGTATACGGAAATAGGTGTGGTTCAGGTTGACGCGCCATTCTTCTCGCCGTCCAGCAGTCAGACCGTGGACTTCGGCCAGCTGGAAGAAGGCGACCAGGAGGCACTCGATCTGATTGTGCGGTCCAATGTATCGTATTCAGTGTCGGTGTCATCTGTAAATGGCTCGGCCTTGCTCAATATCGACCCCGCCGAACCGACACCTATACCATATACCCTGAATGCCAATGGTGCTTCGGTCGCCATGCCGGCCGGGCTGGCTGTACCGATCATAAGTGCCGCGCCATGGACCGCAGGCGGCGAAGCCCGGTACCGGATTGGTTTCAGTATCGGGATTTTTGATATGGTAGCCGCCGGGGAATATACCGATACCCTGACATTCACGGTAAGTGCCAACTGATCTTGCGCCGAGGCCGATCCTGCCCGATACTTGGGGGCAGGAGAAGTGCCCGATGGAACGTATCGACCCTGTAGCAGCCCTGTACCAGCTCATACTCCTGGCCCGCCGTGAAGAGGCAGGAGCCCTGTTGTCAAAGGTGGTGGCTGAAACAGGATATTCTGCTACCCTGCGGGATCTGCTGGAGCCGGCGTTGTTCATGATAGGCGACAGATGGGCTGCCGATGGCCTGTCCCTGGCCCAGGGCTTTGTGGCGGGCAAGATAGCCGAGGATTTCCTGGAGCTTGGGAAAGATTTCTGGAAGTGGGATGACTCTGCAGGTACAAGTGATGGCTGTGTAGCCAGGATTGCCGTGATGGGCAATGTGGAAGATGACTACCATGTACTGGGCCGGTCGATGGTCGTGTCGTTCCTGCGGATAAAAGGCTGGAAGGTCGTGGATCTAGGCTGCGATGTCTGTGCCAAAGATTTTGTGGACCAGGCGGAAAAATCCGGAGCCTGTATGATTGGCGCATCTGCCATGATGCTCACTACAGCCAGGAATGTGCTTGGCATACGTGAGGAGCTGGAAAGGCGTGGTCTGTCCGACCGCATCAGGCTGGCGGTAGGCGGAGCGGTATTCAGGATGCGGCCGGAACTTGTGGCCGAAGTAGGGGGTGAGGGCACCGCCACCAACGCACTGGATGCGCCGCCTCTCTTTGACCGTCTTCGGGGAAAAGTATGCAGTCTGGCTGATATGGTGACAGAAAGCCGTCGTGCATGAACTCCATGGAGCGCATCGGTGCTGTTCTTGGCGGTGGGCAGCCCGACAGGCGCGCCTTTACCCTTACCCTGTCCTTGTATGGCGCCAGGCTTACCGGGCAGGACACTGCTGACTATTATTCCGATCCTGCGCTGTATGCTGCAGGCCAGCGGGCCGTGGTAGATCTGTGCGAACCCGATGTGCTGTTCGGGCCCTTTGCCCTTTCCCTGGAGGCCAAGGCCTTCGGGGCTACCCTCTCGCACGTGCCGGATTCTCCCCCCATCGTTTCGCGGCCGGCCCTCAAGTCTGCAAGGGATATTCTGGACCTGAACCGCCCTGATGTGGACCATGATGCAAACCTGCGTTATCTTGTCGAATCGGTACAGGCAGTGGTGGCTGACCAGGGCGGGACGCGGCCCGTGGCAGCTCCGATTGCCTCTCCTTCCGACCTCCCCATTCTGCTTATGGGCATGGAGAACTGGCTGCAGGTACTGCTCTTCGAGCCGGACTCGGCAGCAGCCTGGAGTGCTCTGGCTCTTGATCACTTCGAAGCACTGGCGGCGGCCTATTTCAAGGCAGGAGCCAGCTTCCTGGTAACACCGGTCATGATGGTCAACCCGTTACTGGTCGATTCCACCATGGCAAAACGGCTGATCATACCTCTGCTTCGGCAGGCTTTTTCCCGCCTGGGTGGCCCCGTCGTTTTCCACCATGGTGGCAACCGCATAGCCAAGTGCATCGGCACCCTGAAAGATTTACCCAATCTTGCAGGTTTTGTTGTGGATGAAGGCGACTCCCTGAGTGCGGTGAGGCGCTGCCTGGGGCCGGATATGCTGCTTCTGGGCAATCTGAGCGGCCCTCATTGTTCACGCCGCAGTGCCGAAGATGTGCAGAGGCGTGTAGGTTCCATCATGACAAACAGGGAAGGGGATGCCAAATTCATACTTGCCTCCTCTGGCGCGGATATTCCCTTTGACACCGATCCCTCCGTTCTGGCAGGCATACGCCGCATTGTAGAGGCAGGCTGACCTGTACTGTCAATAGTGGACATCATTCCCCTAAGCAGCCTTGCTGCC
>JAVEXH010000110.1:0-8148 GCA_034004175.1 Spirochaetia bacterium | reverse complement strand
ATGATCGGGGAGTTTACACCTGATATGATACGTGTTTCCATCGATGAAGCCAGCCTGGATATGAGTGGTACCGAAAGAATATGGGGGCCTGCCATAGAGGCAGCAAAGAAACTCAAAACCCGGATAAAAAAAGAGATAGGACTCTCTGTTTCCGTAGGTGTCGCTTCGAACCGTTATATTGCAAAACTGGCGGCAGGATACAGGAAACCCGATGGCTTGGTTGTGGTTCCCGGCGGAACAGAAGCCGATTTCATGGCCACCCTTGAACTGAAGGATATCTGGGGTGCGGGTGCCAAGACCAGGGAACGCTTCGAGGAATTGGGGCTTCGCAGTGTTCTGGATCTCCGTTCCCTTACAGAAGGGATGATGATTTCACTTTTCGGCAAGGCAGGAGGAGACTTCCTTTACAAGGTGTGCCGTGGTATTGATCCAGGCATATACTCCCAGGAGCCTAAAAGCCGGTCAATGAGTACGGAAACAACTTTTGAACGTGATGTCACCGACATGGAAACCCTTGAGTGTGTATTACTGGGTATGTCAATGGAATTGAGTTCCAGGATGTACGAGTCTGGCCAGTCTTCACGTTGTGTCGCCCTGAAGCTGAGATACGATGATTTTGAAACCTTTGGTGCCAGGCAGACCATGAGTGGGCCCTTCCTGAATGCCGATGGAATCTATGAAGCAGCCAGATCCTTGCTTGGCAAAAAATGGAATGGCAGGCCAATCCGTTTGATAGGCATAGGATTATGCGCCATGGAGGATGGAGCCGGGCAACAGACTCTACTGTTCGAACCCGACGATGCACGGGTTTCAAAAGTGGAAAAGACTGCCTTCGAAGCGGGACGCAAAGGTCTTGGCAAGATAACGAGAGCCAGGTTGTTGCCTCGCCCGACTTCAGGGGGTCGTGGCAAATAACCTGGCCTGTACTTTGGTACGTTCTACTCCGAGAAGGCTTTCTGGATGTCCACAGACCTGTCCTCAAGCAGAGCTGTCATCTCGGAACGGATCTTGACCAGACTATCGTCCACGGCGGCCTGCTCTGATCCTCCCTGCCCACGGATACCGTCTCTGGCTTCCGCAAAGACTATGGTTCCGTCGGCCCTGACTATCCTCAGAGTTGCTTTACTGGTGGCGGTAAAAATATTGTAGAGCTTGCCCTGCAGTTGCATTTGTACCGGCGTTCCGACTTCTACGAATAGAAGTGCAAAGTAACCAGGAGAGACAGAACCTGCGAAGGAAGCAAGTTCCTTGCTGTCTCCACTGAATGCGGTCATGAAACGTTCTGGAGCCATGACTCCATTGTAACTGATGGTCTGGACTCCAAGCGGCTTGAGCGAACTGGCTACTGCATCAAGCACTCGTGGATTTTCGTTGAAACCCGCAGGGGTACGTTCAAGAGCCATGACCAACGCAATATTCGGCGGGGCAAGATAGGAGAAGTCCCTGAAAACTGTTTTAAGGGCATAGGTGTACCCCTCTGAACTGAAAATTGGATACGCTCTGATGGTTGCATCTTTGCCGGGGCTTGCAACAGCGGTGATGGTGGTGTTGGCCATGCCCCGCGCATCGGTACGGACCGTGGCATTCAGTTTACCGTCGTTGCTCACAAATTCGAAGCGTATCATGGCATCCTGTACCACGCTTTTTCCGAATCCATAACTTTCATACAAATACACCGTCGGCATGAGTCCTTCGCCACGGGCAGCGGACCGTACCTCGCCTGCACGTTGTGAACCGTCATCGGCTATCCAGCTTTCATGGGGTTCAATGGTCAACCTGGTTCCTGCAGCATTCAGAATGCCAATCAACTCATCTACCTGGGCTTTCATACCGGCTTTTGAGGCACGGCCCAAGGCAGAAATATAAAACTGAAGGCCTTCGGAAAGGCGGTTTGCTTCGATGGATTCTTTGGCTCTTGCAATCAAAGTGTCAATTTCGGTGCTCTGCGGTGAAGCGGATGAATCCTGACTTGCCGTTGGCGGCGGGCTGGATTCCACGTGCGCAACTTCCTGTGGGGGCTGGACAGTGCTGCCCATGGCCGCAGTTCCCTGTACCTGGGTATCCTGGCTTTCAGGCGTGGAGACGCAGGATGATACCATGACCAACAGGATCAAGATAAACAGTGTGTGTTTTTTCATTTCTGGCCTCCTGATCACGTGTGACTGACCATCAAAATCTTACCACTCCAGGACAAGCAGTACCGGCGTTGAAGATGAATACAACTCTGATGACAGCATTGAAAAACTGGCAGTTGAACCTTCCAGCTGGAGATTCGTTGCAGTGGTAGGTGGACCGGGCAACACAAATCGTATGGAAGTGCGGTAATCGGCGAAGACGGTCCCAATGAAACGGGCCAACTCCTCTTCGGCTGGAGGACGGCCGGCGGAAAGCTGCATGGTAAGGGACTTTTGACCTTCAGCTTCAGAGAAGTTAACTGCCTGGCCTGCGGGATCGAGGAAGGCCGCAAAGGTCTGGATATCGGGAAATCTGATCCTGGCATCGATGATGAAACGATCAGTTTCATCATTACGGTTCCATGAAAGCAGTTCTCCACCAGCCCGTGATACCGCAAGCAGCATATCGTCTTGCCCCACAGCCAGAGGCAGATACTTCTCGTTGGCTCCAAGTTTGCCTATCTGATCCACCGCAATGGATACTTCGTACCGTAACGTCAGTTCCACGGAGCCATCTGCATCCACACGGGCCTCGGCATCGATACCGACACAGGATGTAATTGATAAAATGACCAGGGTCGCCAGTAGAAGGCCTGTATGCTTGATGTTCATGATTGATAAAACTAGCTCAAAAACAGCGGCGTGTCCATGTGTGAAGCCGTATGGCTCAGTCGAAGCGTTCGCTGTGGATCTGGGCGTCGTGCATTCGTATGCAGCAGTCATGCTCAATGCTTGTCAGTATGCTGCGCATGACCGTTTCGCCGAATTCGGTGGAGTTTGAAACCAGGGCCGCTCCGAGCTGGGCAAAGCGCAGGGAGTCCTGAAGATCTACCTCTGCACAGGAGACATGGAATTTCTGCCGGGTTTTGTCTTTTATGGATTTTACTATCCGTCGTTTGTCTTTTATGGATGAGGTTTCAGGCAGTTCGATGATGAACTGCAGCATGGACACGATCATCGCAGGGGCTTTCCCAGAATTCCTTCTATTTCTGCCACACAGGCAGGTGTGGTCCTGGCTCTCATTATATGGGCCGGGTTGGAGGAGGTTGACGACCCGGTGAGCCCGTACTGGTTTCGTCTGTACCCAAAGCCATAGACTGCTGCGACGACGCAGGCTGTCAAGGCCGCCACCAGTTCTGCCACGCCGCGGGCTTTATGCACTTGCAAGGCTTCGAACCATACTGTTGCCGAGCCATCCGAGAAGGCAATCACATCTGTTGGCATCAAGCCGGGATCTGCCGTTTTAAGTATGTTTCCACCTGCTACCGCTGCTTTTATTTTCGGGTTTGATTCGACCATGAGCCTGGCTGTCCGGGTATCCATGTCCGCAACTACACTCAAGGTAGATTCATTTTCAGCAGTCCATGCGGCAAACCAGGACGGCAGGAGCAGCCCATCGGTAAACAGAGCTCCCAGGAATACGATGATAAGGCCAAGGCCAGCAGCTGTAGCTATGGGCTTGCTGCCATGCTGGCCATTGGCTGGGATGAACGGCCGGGCTGCTCTCAGCAGGCGCAAGGCTGCAATGGTGGCAAGGGCACCGAGGGGAGGGCTTGAAATGGCATAACCACGGACAGCGGCAGAGGCAAAGTCAGCACTTAGCCATCCGGCAAGAAACGGGCCGGAGACCAGCAGGAAGGGTGGAATTGAAGACGTGAACAGCAGCCAGCCGGGACAGGTCCACCGGTTCAGGAGGGGGTTTCTGATGGTAGCACTTGCCTTGGCCATGAATTCATACACAAAAACCAGATCAAAGAGCACCGATACGACAGAAAAAAATGCCCTGATCCGCCATGAGGCTCCTGCAGCGGCCAGAAAAGCACCACACAGCACCACGGCCACCGACACGATGGCCAATATAGTGAGAACTGCTTCGGTCAGTGTGCCTGCGTATTCGGTCTTCTCACAATCCCTGTTCATGGTCTACAATGATATACGCGAATTATGAGAAAGAAAAGCCTTGATCGCCGGAATGTGCTCTTAGCAGTAATTCTCGTCCTGGCGGCTTTCAAGGCCGATGCCCAGCTTGGCATTCCCCCCTTGGTCTCAGCCCTTCCTGAAGAAGCCCCGGCCAGTCTTTTTTCTACCTCCATCGGCGACAGTGATGTCGAATTGTTTGTGGAAGGCTTCTGGGAAGCTTCTATCCTTAGCTCAGGCTTTCTGAGCTTCGGTGGTCCTGCAGCGGGAACCTTCACTACCACTCCCTTCCTCTTCATCCAGAGACCTGATCTGTATCTCCTGCTGGTTTTCCGTCGGCAATGGTGGCTGGAGGCAAGCGTAGCCGACGATATAGAGCGGGCTACCTGGGCCATAGGTTATTCCGGCCAAGAAGACGATTTTATACAGTTCGCCCGCCTGGGCAATACAGGGATCCTCATGCCCGACTATCCGTACATGGCTTTCGGCGCGCCGACGGGTGCCTTCGGAGCGGTGGTATCCGGCCGGGATGAATCAAAAGGCACAGCGTTTGATGCCATGCTCCGCTGGGATGGTCTGTCCTGGCGGAGCCGCAGCTTCTCCGGTCTGGCTGAGACGGTTGAAACCATCGTCCGGCCACGGGATCAGTTGCGTGGCCGTCGCTTCGTGCTTCCCGATGAGGGACTCTCATCAATTTTCCTGTATGACCATACAAGCAGTGGCAAGCGCCTGCTTCAGGCTGATGAATATACCGTTTCTCTGTCCAAGGGTTTTGTGGAACTGAAAGCCGAGCCGCAGGGTGTGCTCAGCGTGGTTTACTCGATCAGTGGGATACCGCAAGCGGAACTTGGCTTGTATCAGAAGGCTGGTACTGAAGTGACCTCAGCGATTACGGTTGAGGAAGCCAGCAAGGAGTTCGAGGCCCGCAATCTCTATGCCCTGAGCGACTCATCATCCCGCCGGGAGTTGTTTGTCCGGAATCTGACCTCCGGTTTGACGGATACCGCGTTTGAGGTCCGGGAGGCAGGGCCGGGGCTGATTGAGGTTGCCAGGGCTGGATTTGCAGATCCCCGGCCAGATTCAGATGCCTACAAAAGGCCGTTCAGCGCAACGGCCGCAACGCTTACTCCCGATCCTGATGATGATGGCCAGGATTGGATCTATGAAGACGATCCAGCGGATGACCAGGCCCCCACCTATCCACCAGCGGAAGGCTATGCCATCGTTGCCAGAAGCATCGAGACCGTGGATGCCATTGTCCTTGGCAAGGAGGCCGTGCCAGGAACAGTGACCGTTGTCAGGGATGGCGTGCAGTCGGAGGCTTTCGAGTTCGACAGTGACACCGGCAGCCTCGAGCTGTATCCGCCGCCTCGTACAGGAGAGTCCATTATCGTCCGCTATGCAGTAAGCAGTGCAGACCGCAGTGACGGAGCCCTGGTCTTTGCAGCCGGTACACGCTTCCCCTGGCTGGGCATGGACTGGGCTCTGGCCCTGGGTGGACGATGGTCTTTGCCGGGAGTGGCCTATGCTTCCGGTGGAGAATTGAAACCGGCCTGGACCGGTCTGTCCATAGGCATGGAGCGCCGGGAGGCGGATTTCGGCTTTGGCGCACAGGGGATTGCAAAATATGCCCGGGCTTCTGCAAACGGTCTGTATCGACTGGCAGGTATGGAGGATGCCGCTGCATACAACTCACCCTTCAGACCGGTAAGCGGTGAGATTGCTGATTTTATCATCGATACAGTTCCCGATGATGCCTTGGCCACGGCTTTCCCTGAGATCATGGACAAGATCCATGACCAGAACGAATTGAATCAGGTGCTTTCCATCAAACCGAGTGTCAGCGCAGTAACCGGTGATATCGGCTTGCTCCGGTATATC
This sequence comes from Spirochaetia bacterium, assembly GCA_034004175.1. GTDB lineage: Bacteria > Spirochaetota > Spirochaetia > Treponematales > UBA12059 > MIBM01. The sequence continues at coordinate 2,176 of JAVEXH010000110.1, read as the reverse complement.
GAGCCTGCCCCACTTGCCTCCTTCGAGCGCTTCTCCTTCTTTATTTTTGTGCAGGATGTATTGCCAAGTGCCAATCTTGAGCTCAAGGTACTGGGTGGTGAAGCCGGGACAGGGGGAGTGACTGTCGATCTTCCTCTTGTAGAGCTGGATCAGAAGGGATGGCTCCAGGTTGAGGTCGAACTGGATCCGGTAAAACCTGAAGTCCGCATCCTGACTCCCGGGGGACAGAGCTTGATCCTTCTGACTCCTCCCACTGTTACCTTCAATCCGGTAAGCACCGTCGGCGAGCTGCGTATGGATATAACCGGTATGACCGCTGGTACGGTGTTGATTGACGAGATCGTAATGGAAGAACCGGAAGATGGACTTTCAGCCATCATGGCTCTGGATTTTACCCTGGGTCAGGCTGGAGCTGCCCGGCCGCCATATCTGGGCGTTGAACTGACCGGCGTAGCTGATGCGGAACCTTCCCTGGGTGGTTCCATCAGGGCAGGATGGTTTCTTGGGCCTTCCGAGTGGGCTGTTTCATTGGCTCCTGTATGGTCTGGAGATTACCAGTCAGCCGCTCTTGGTTATGTTCTTGCAATTCCCGACAGGTCAGCTCCCATCAGATTCATTGATCAATACTCCCAGGATTTTGATGCCCGGTCTTTTTCACGGAATTTTGCCGCAGTGCTGGGGGTGGATTCTTTACGGCTGGGTCTTGAGGCCGGTTCGCAGGAATACGGTTCGGCAGCGGCCGGGTACCGCTTCTCCCAGAACTGGGTGGGATCAGCAGGCTGGGGGACTATGGCGGATTTCGGCCTGGAACTTGCGATGCTTGTGCCGGAACCAATGACTGCTGAGAATGACCCCGCCGGTGTGTGGTTTGAATCCTGGCAACTTGTGTTGCCTGTAATGGAGTCTGCTGCCTCTTCCAGGCGCCTTGCTGTGCGTGCAAGTCTTCTTGAATCCAGGCTCGTGATGGATTACAGCCAGGACTATACGGCACCCGGTACCCTTGCCACCAATGCCGGCGCCAGGGCCAGACTACCTTTGTCCATCAATGTGTTTGGCATCGAACCCTTTCTTGAGCGACGGTACCGAATTTCGGAATCTGGCGCAGTCTCGGGTTTCTCGGAGGATTTTAATTTTGCCTTTGATCGTGCGGGTAACATCAGCCGGCCTTTCATGGCAGTTCCTGTTTTGGATCTGTTCATGGACGACTTGAGAGGCCGGTTCATCGACAGTGCGTACGGGACTGATTCGGCTTCGTACGCAACAGGAGCCGGATTCACGGTGAACCGACCCATCGGCTATGGTCTGCCTGATCTGTTCATACCCAACACTCTGGAGATCACGTGGACCAGGACATTTGAAGCAAAACTTGAAAGTCAGCTTGAATTCCATGATTTCAAGGTAAAGACTACCACCGCAGCAGTGAATCTCTTCGGTTATGGCGGTGCAAAACCTCTGGTGGATGGATTGGCTTACGATGAATACTCATTGGATCTGGAGGCCGTTGCACGGTATCATCCGGTGGACGGTGCCCTGTTGCCTTCCATTGATGCAAAGCATTCCGTTTCCACTGAAACAGTATCGGGTGCGACAATCGGGGCCGAATCAAGGTTCTCCTGGAAGCGCACCAGAACAGGTAACCAGACCAGCGAGTCTCTATCCATCTCCTTGGGCAAGAGGCCAGCCCGCACGTGGCTTGGTGACCTGGTAGCTTTGCTCTTTGTGAAACGATCGAAACCGGCAACTCCTGGGTCAGTCGGAACGGGAGAAACCCGTGAAGCAGACGGAACAGTTGCAGGAACTCCAGAGCCAGAACCTGGTGATGAGGGGGATGATTCAGTATCACGGTGGCTCGATTCAATAGAGATCGAATCGGCTGTGCTGCGTGATTCCTTTGATGTCTCCATGACACTGTCTGCTCAGGAACTGCCAGGTACCACGGCGCTGAAGGCCTCACTTGCGTATGCCACCAGGGTCATACTTCCCGGCAGCCTGTCGGTGGGGTTCACATCATCCATAAATCCAGGTGTCGATTTCAGACTGGATGGATGGGCCTGGGGCCTGGGGTATGAATTTACCCTTGATGGCCGGGTAAGCTTCTAGAGAGGCTCCTGTCCTGGTCTTATTCCGGATGTGTCTTCTCGTGCGCTGGAGAGCGCTGTTTTGCTTCCGGAGAGTT